>CAZRXS010000007.1:0-13582 GCA_964604145.1 uncultured Gudongella sp.
CAAAAATAAATCGAACTCTTGTTTGCTTATGTTATATATCTATGCTATAATTTTCTAAAGAAGCCATTAAACATAGCGAGGTGATTTTCGTGTATAAAAATTTAACTAAAAAACAAACTGAAATTTTACTCTACATTAAAAAAGAAACTAATAATAAGGGTTATCCACCAACTGTAAGGGAGATATGTGATGGAGTAAATCTTAAATCCCCCTCTTCTGTCCATGCTCATCTAACCACCCTAGAGCTTAAGGGGTTTATTAGGAAGGATCCAACTAAACCTAGGGCCATAGAAGTTGTAGAATACGAGAATGAATATGCCATGGCTAAAAAGAAAACTGTTGATGTACCTATACTAGGACAAGTTACTGCAGGTGTTCCAATTTTAGCTGTTGAAAATGTTGAAGACACATATCCTATTCCTATGGATGAAGTTAATGACGATGATGTATTTATTCTTAAAGTAAAAGGCGAAAGTATGATTGATGCAGGTATTCTAGACGGAGATTTAGTTCTAGTAAAAGAACAAGCCACTGCCATTAACGGTGATATTGTTGTGGCTTTATTAGGCGAAGAAGCCACAGTTAAAAGATTCTTTAAAGAAAAAGACCGTATAAGACTGCAGCCCGAAAATCAATTTATGAAACCAATATATTCAAGAGATGTCGTTATCTTGGGCAAAGTAAAAGGTTTATATAGAAAATATTAATAAAAACAAAGCAAAAGCTACAGATATTAAAATTCTGTAGCTTTTGCTTTGTAGATGCTTAATATTTGTTAATATCTTTATGAATTTTAATTCATAAAGATTCAATTAAATTGTTCATATATAGATTATTTAAGGACTTTATCACACCAAGCTTACATTGGTCATAAGTTAACCCTCCTTGGTAATAAGCATAATAAGGTTCTCTTAAAGGTCCATCTGCACTTAGCTCTATAGAACTACCCTCTATAAAGCCTCCTGCAGCCATAATTACCTTATCGGTATAGCCAGGCATGTCCCAAGCTTCTGGAGTCACATAACTATCAACTGCAGAGGCAGCTTGTATACCCTTACAAAATTCACTTATTCTTTTAGGTGAACCCAATTCAATAGCTTGTATAATGTCGCTTCTTTTATCATCTATTTTAGGAACTACTTTAAAACCTAAATCGTGGTATACATTTGCAAATAGTAAGGCACCTTTTACAGCTTCCATTACTATATGCGGTGCTAAGAAAAGACCTTGTAATGTGGCCCTACTGGTTCCAAATGTAAGCCCTGTATCCCTTCCTAAACCTGGAGCAGTCAGTCTATTAGCAATCATATCGATTAAATATTCCTTACCAACTATATAACCCCCCGAAAGAGCAATTCCTCCACCAGGATTCTTTATTAAAGACCCAGCAATAATATCTGCTCCAACTTCTATTGGTTCTTCAAGTTCTAAAAATTCACCATAGCAATTATCAACCATAATTATAATATCAGGATATTTCTTTTTTATAGCTTCTATGGACGTTTTGATTTCTTTAATAGTCAAGGCTCTCCTATCGCTATATCCAGTAGATCTTTGTATTGCTACAATTTTAGTATTATCTCTTATAGCAGATAGACATGCTTCTAGGTGAATCTGATTTTCTTTTAATGGAACTGCATCGTAAGTTATACCATATTCTAATAGGCTTCCGGGTTCACTATCTTTGTTTCCAATTACCTTTAAAAGAGTGTCGTAGGGCTCACCACTTATGTACAATAGGTGGTCATTAGGTCGCAGGATTCCCGAAAGAGTTAAACTCAATGCATGAGTACCTGATGCTATTGAAGGCCTTACCAAAGCTGATTCAGCCTTAAAAACACTTGCATATATTCTTTCTACCTTATCTCGGCCAATATCTCCATAACCATAGCCAGTTGTCCAATGAAAATCCACAGATGATAGTCTGTTTTCCTGCATTGCTGAGATCACTTTGTATTGGTTGTATTCTCTAATCTCATCTAGATAAAGAAAACTATCTTTAACCTTATCTTCAGTTTTATTTACAAATTCTATAACTTCTCTTTTTACATCGAAATGCTTGCTTAAGTAGTTTATTGTTAACTCTTTCATATATGCTCCTTTAAATTATTTTATAAAAAAGGAGGCCTCTAATAGAAGCCACTGAACAAGTCACTTCCTTGTTATCCTGAGTGAAACAAAGGATCTATAGTTTTTCAGTGATCTCCTCTTAATAAGAGACCTTTTTACATTTTTCTTTAATATCTTTTTCAATATAGTTAGCTATTTCAATTTTATCTTCAAAATCTCCAATATCTATCCAATTTATCCTACCATCTCTTCTAAACCATGTCAGCTGTCTTTTTGCATAATTTCTAGAGAATTGTTTTATCTTATTTATAGCTTCATCAAGACTCCATTCTCCTTGCAGATACTTTATTAACTCCCTATATCCTATAGCTTTCATAGAAGTTAAGTCAGGAGTGTAGCCTTTATTTAAAAGCCTCTTCACCTCTTCTATTAACCCTTCTTCAATCATGGAATCTACTCTCAAATTAATTCTTTCGTAGAGTTTTTCTCTATCTAAGTACAAACAATACATAAAAGTCTCATATTTTTCAGATGGTTTTCTAAAATTCCTTGTTTGTTCACTCATAGTTACTCCAGACTTATTATATACTTCAAGGGCCCTAATTATTCTTTGAAGGTCATTTTCACTATATTTTTCTGCACTTATAGGGTCTATTTTTCTTAGTAATTCTAATAAATGTGACTTTCCTTTGTTTTTAGCTATATTTTCATATTCTCTCCGAAGTTTATTATCAGGAGCAATATGGATAAAATCAAGCTCATAAACAAGAGAATTGATATATAGTCCCGTCCCACCAGTAATTATTGGCAATTTATGCAATTTATTAAGTTCTGTTATTAATTTTGTTGCTTTTTCTTTATAGTTTGCCACAGTAAATTCTATATCTGGCTCTATAAAGTTAATTAGGTGATGTTTTATACCTTGCATTTCATCTTTTCTAACCTTAGCTGTCCCAATATCCATATATTTATATATCTGCATTGAATCTGCCGATATTATTTCACCATCTAAGCTCTTAGCAATTTCTATGGAAACATCAGTTTTCCCAACAGCGGTTGGTCCAGTTATAACTACTAGTTTTTCTTTCATACACACCACCTATTAAATTCTTAAAAATTTTTTTTCTAACTCTCTCTTTGTCATTTCTATTATAGTTGGTCTACCATGGGGACAATTAAATGGATTTTCGCATTTTGTAAGTTGATTAAATAGAGCCTGTATCTCTTGAAAATCAATATTATCCCCTGCCTTTATTGCCCTTGTACAAGCAAGTTTTATTATCTTATGAACTCTAGTCTCATAAGGACCGGGGATTTTATTTTCTAGTTCATCTAGTATCTCCATAAATAAATTTACTCCATCTGGTTTCCCAAAAATCATAGGTATACCTCGTAAAATCAAGCTATTATCTCCAAAGACTTCTATATCAAAACCTACAGCTTGAAAATATTTTAAATTATCTTTAGCCTTGTTAATTTCAACCCTGCTTAATTCAATAATCTCAGGAGCTAGCAATTGTTGAATATTTATTTTTTCATCTCTAAAATCTTCTAAATATCGTTCATACATAACTCTTTCATGTGCAGCATGTTGATCAATTATATATAAAGATTGATTTAAACTATCCTCAGCCAGAATATAAGTTTTAAATACTATGCCTACTGGTCTTAAGTTTGGAAATTTTTTAATCGTTTTTCCAACATTAGCATAGCTTACATCTTTCTCCAGATCTTCTTTAACACTTTTATTTGAAAAGTCTAAATTTGAAAAATCTTTAAAAACTATTGTTTCCTTACTATCTTCAGATTCAGCAATTAAAGACTCCCTTACTTTTGAAGCTTCTATATCCCAAATTAAAGGAATATTATCTTTCTTTTCTTTTTTATGGGAATAGAAGTCTACTTTTGGGATATTAAAAGATTCACTTAATTCGTTTTTTATAGTTTTTCCAAGGTTTTCATAAACTAAAGTATCCGATATAAACTTTATTTCTTGTTTTGTAGGGTGGATATTTATATCTATCTGGGATGGATCTATTGAAATAAACAATATAAACAAAGGATATCTGTTAATAGGTATTAATGAACTATATTGATTCTCTATAATCTTGGATATTCTATAATCAACTACATATCTTTTATTAACATAAAGATATTGATGATTTCTATTGCTCCTATATAAGGTGTTATCCGATATAAAACCTTGAAGTTTAAAGCTATCTGTTTCTATACAGATTTGTTTAAAACCCTTGGCATTATTTTTACCCAATAGTTGGAAAACAGTATTAATTACATTGCCAGAACCCATTGTGGTAAAAACAACTTTATCATCTTTTATATACTTAAAAGATATATCTGGATTACCGATTGCTAGTTTTGTAATTGAGTTCATAATATAATTTTCTTCAACATTCTTAGATTTTAAAAATTTTTTTCTAACTGGAAGATTGTAAAACAAATCTTTAATTATCATAGTAGTGCCGACAGGGGCACCCACAGGTTCAAATTCTACGATTTCACCATTAATTAAAACAGCTTTTATACCAGCTAAATCTTCTTTTGTACGACTTAGAACTTCTGTTTTAGACACAGAAGCAATACTAGATAAGGCCTCACCTCTAAATCCCATAGTAAAACAAGAGTTTAAATCCTCAATTGAGCTAAGTTTACTTGTAGAATGCCTTTCAAAGGCTAATTCTAAATCATCCTTACTCATACCTTCACCGTTATCTGTAACTCTTATAAGTGAAATCCCTGAGTCTTGTATTTCTATATTGATTTGATCCGCTTTAGCATCTATGGAGTTTTCAATCAATTCCTTAACTATTGAAGAAGGTCTTTCGATTACCTCCCCAGCAGCTATTTTAGATATAGTATTAGGATCCAATAGTTTAATTTTACTCATATATTACTCCTTTAACTTAGTAGCATCTAGAACCAAACTGTTAAGAATATTTAATGCATCCATTGGTGTAAGCTGGTTTATATTTATATTTTTTACTCTATCAATAAAAAAATCTTTTTTATAATCGTTTAAATTCAATTGCTTAGCATTATCAATACTAGCTTCTTCATAAGGTTTAAAATTATGACTGCTCTCAATTAGGGTTAAAACTTCATTAGCTCTATCAATGACTTCTCTATTTACCCCTGCAAGTTTAGCAACTTGTATACCATAGCTTTGATTAGTTGCGCCTTCTATAACTTTACGCAGAAATATAATATCATCACCTTGTTCTTCTGCAGTGATTGTATAATTTTTAATACCCTTAATCTTTGATTCTAGTTGAGTAAGCTCGTGATAATGAGTGGCAAAAAGAGTCTTTGCCTTTATATTAAGAGCTATATCTTCAATCACAGCCCATGCTATACTAAGTCCATCGTATGTGCTAGTCCCTCTACCCACCTCATCTAGTATTAATAAGCTATTTTTAGTTGAATGTTTTAGTATGTTGGATACCTCATTCATCTCAACCATAAATGTACTTTCACCCTGAGATAGGTTGTCAGAAGCGCCAATTCTTGTAAATATCCTGTCTACAATACCTATATCCGCCTCTTTTGCAGGGACAAATGAACCTATTTGAGCTAATAGAGTTATAATTGCAATCTGTCTCATATAGGTCGATTTACCGGCCATATTAGGCCCTGTAATAACATGGACCATATTATGCCTTGTATCCATGTAGGAATCGTTAGGAACGAAGAGCTGATGCTCTATAGTTGCTTCTACAACAGGATGTCTACCATCTTTTATATCTATAATACCTTTTCTATTTAAACTAGGTCTTGTAAAATTATTTGCATTTGCTACAATTGAAAAGCCTAAAATTACATCTATTATTGCTAATAGTCTACTGGTCTTTTGGAGCCGTGTAATTTCTTTTTTTACCAGTTCTCGAATCTGTTGGAAAATCTCATATTCTATTTCAATAGCCTTACCTTCAGCGCCCAATATCTTACTTTCAATCTCTTTTAACTTTTCTGTATAATATCGTTCTGAATTAGCTAGTGTCTGTTTCCTTATATAATTATCTGGAACAAGATCAACGCTTGTCTTTCTAAGTTCTATATAGTATCCACTTACCCTATTATATCCAACTTTTAGAGTCTTAATACCAGTCTTTTCTTTTTCTTCTTTTTCTAAGTCACTCAACCATTCTTTCCCATGCACGCTGCTTTCTCTTAGCTCATCTAGGTTAGCATTAAAACCCTTTTTTATTAATCCCCCGTCCTTTAAAGACAAAGGTGGTTCATCTATTATAGAATCTTCAATAATTTTATAAACATCTTTAAGAGGATCTAGTTCCCTTTGAATTTTTAGAAATTGTTCTTGTCCTGTATTAAAAAGGATATTTCTAATATCTGGTATATTCTTAATAGACTGTTTTAGGGCTATCATATCCCTAGCATTACAATTCCCATTTGTTATCTTACTCGATAATCTCTCAATATCATATACGCCTTGGAGTATTTCCTTTATCTCCTCAGAAACAAAAGGATTTTTGCTTAGATATTCGACCATATCAAGTCTGTTGTTTATAAGCTTAATATCAATTAGGGGTCGTTCCAACCACTTTTTAAGCAGCCTACCACCCATAGCAGTTTTTGTCTTATCTAATATAGTAATTAGTGCGCCTTTTTTATCTCTTCTTCTCATAGTTTCATGTATTTCAAGATTTGTCCTAGTGCTTATATCCATCAACATATACTGCTCAGATTCATAATACTGAATATCTGTTATATGCTCAAGAGCACTAAATTGTGTAGCTCTTAAGTATTTTATTAACCTTGCCGCTGAAATTATTGAATATATCTTACTCTTCAATTCTATTTTTGGCTCGGTGTATTTTTTAAAAAAATCATTAACTTCTTTTAAATAGACTGAAAGTTCAGAGCCTTCATCGTCGATAATATTAATAAATGGAGCAATTTTGTTTTTAATCGTATTTAAAATCTTTTTATTATCCACCAAAGCTCTATTTATAATTAATTCAGAAGGCATTATTTTGCCTAATTCATCAAGTATAGCACCTAGTGTTATCTCTTGTTCACCAATAAACTCAGTTGTTAACATTTCACCAGTAGAATGATCTACATAGCAAATACCAGCACCAAAAGAATCGACAAAAATGCTGGCAAGAAAGTTATTTGATTTTTCATTTAATAAATTAGTATCCAAGATTGTCCCAGGTGTTACTACCCTAACTACCTCTCTTTTAACTAGCCCTTTGGCAAGCGCAGGATCTTCTACCTGATCACATACAGCTACCTTATACCCCTTGTCAACCAATCTTGAAATATAAGTTTCAGCAACATGATGGGGAACGCCACACATAGGTGCTTTTTCTTCCAATCCACATTCTCTTTTTGTTAGAGCAATCTCTAGTTCTCTGGATGTGGTTATAGCATCTTCAAAGAACATCTCATAAAAGTCTCCCAATCTAAAAAATAACAATGCATCGGGGTATTTTTTCTTTGTTTCAACATATTGTTTCATCATAGGTGTTAATTCGCCCATTACTTCCTCCTAGCCGACTATGGTTCCTTCAAGAGTAAATGTTTTTACATTATCTATTTTAACATCGACAATTCTACCAATTAGATTTTTATCCCCTTTAAAATGAACAAGTTTAGAACTTTCAGCTCTACCACTTAAGACAGAATCATCATTCTTACTAATATCCTCAACCAACACTCTTTGAACTGTACCAATCAACTTTTGATTGAGCTTTAAGCCTATTTCATTAAGAGTATCCATCAATAGCTGAAATCTTTTGTGTTTTACATTATTAGGGATTTGATCTTCCATTTTAGCTGCTATGGTTCCCTCTCTTATTGAATAAAGAAAAGTGTAAGCCGAATCATATTGAACTCTTTTAATTAAATCAATAGTCTGTTGAAAATCCTCCTCAGTCTCTCCGGGAAATCCAACTATAATATCAGTTGTAATTGCTAAATTTGGCAATGCTTCTTTAATTTTATCGATTTTCATTAAATAATCTTCCCTAGTATACTTCCTATTCATAGCCTTTAAAACTCTATTGCTACCTGATTGAACAGGAAGATGTAAATGAGGGCATAGTTTATCTAAGGTCTTATATCGATCTATTAAATCATCCGAAAAATCTTTAGGATGAGATGTCATAAATCTAATCCTTTGAATTCCATCTATTGTATTTATTTCATCTAATAATTTGGGGAAAGTATATAGAGTATCTAAAGTATTTCCATAAGAATTAACATTTTGCCCTAAAAGTGTTATCTCTTTACAGTCTTTTTTAGCCAAGTCTTTTATCTCATTAATAATAATTTTAGGATCTCTGCTTCTCTCCCTACCTCTTGTATAAGGCACTATACAATAAGTGCAGTAGTTATCACAACCATAGTTTATATTAACAAATGCTTTGTAATCGTATTTTCTATCTGCATTTATATCTTCTTCAATTTCTCTTGTATCCTCTACTATATCAATCACTGTTTTATTTGTTTCCAATTGTCTTTGAATTAATTGAGGGAGTTTATGAATATTGTTTGTGCCAAATACAAGATCTATATGCTTATGCTTAGATAAGAAATACTCTCTAATATCTTCTCTTTGCATCATACATCCACATATCCCAATTATGGTTTCTGGTCTTTTCCTCTTAAGATCTTTATACTCTCCCAATTGTCCAAATACTTTGTCCTCTGCACTTTTTCTAACAGCACAGGTGTTAAATATAATTATATCAGCCTGATATCTATCAAGAGTTGGGCTATAGCCCATACCTTCAAGTACCCAAGCTATTTTTTCGGAGTCATGTTCATTCATCTGACATCCAAAAGTATTTATTAAAAATTTTTTCATTACATTATCTCCTTGTTTTGCAAATAAAAATTAGTGTTTGTATATTAAAAACTCCTTTAAAAGTAGAATGCAGTTTTTTATATCCTCTTTAGATGCCATTTCAATAGTTGAGTGTACGTATCTTGTTGGAATTGAAATTGCTCCAGATGGCACACCAGTTTTTGAAACGTGAATAGCGCCTGTATCTGTACCTCCAAATTCTAAAACCTCTAATTGATATGGTATATTTTTTTCCTTAGCGATAGTTTTTAAACTTTCCCTAACCAGTGGATGAGAAATCACAGAGTTATCCTTTACTTTTATAGCTGCACCCTTATGGAGCCCAACTGCAAAAAGCTTTGCTTTAGGAGTATCCCCATGGCTAGTAACATCTATAGCAATACCAAGATCAGGGTCTATATTATATGCTGCTGTTTTAGCTCCTCTTAAGCCAACTTCTTCTTGAACACTAAACACAAAATACAAGTCATTTTCATTGTCTTTAATATCCTTTAAGGCTTCAATAGCCACAAAGCAACCTACTCTATCATCTAGATATGGTGTAAATACAACATTTTCATTATCTGTAAACTCACTGTAATAAATACACATATCTCCGATACTCACATACTTTTCAGCATCTTCTTTGCTTTTTGCACCAATATCAATATACATTTTATCTAATTTTAATTTACTTGAATCATCAACTGGCTCTGAATCTATTGCCCCTATAGTTCCATTGTCAAATATTACCCTTTGAGATAAACTTACTGTAGGTGATATTCCTCCAATATTTCCAAATCTAAGAAATCCATCTTTATCAATATCGGTAATAATAAAACCAATTTGGTCCATATGAGCTGATATCATTATCTTTTTGCCATTGCCTCTTTTATGAGCTATAAGATTACCCAAAGCATCCTCTTCAAAGCTATCAATATAATCCTTAATTTCAGACTTTATAAGCTCTCGAATCCTTCCTTCATTTCCCGAAGGTCCAAACTCTTTTGTCAGTTTTTTTAGTAATTCCACATTTATACTCATTAAAATTTACCCTCCTTAAGTTCTCCTAAAATTGCACGCAATAAAATCAATGAATTATCATAGTCTTTTTTATTCATAACTGAAGCTGGACTATGAATATAGCGAGTAGGAACAGAAATTCCAGCAGTTATGCATCCTTCTGCTGTTGTGTGGATTTTACCCGAATCAGTTCCACCCATGCTAGTTTTCCTATATTGGAAAGGTATATTATTTTTTTCAGCAATCCTAATAATCCAATTTCTAAAAGAGGTATTGTAAATTGTAGTCCTATCCATAATAGAAATTGCGGGTCCATCACCTAGTTTAGTGGGTGATAAATGAGATTGGAGTTCAGGCATCTCATAACATATAGTACCTTCAAGTACTAGTGCATAATCTGGTTTAATTGAGTATGCGGCAGGCCCTGCACCAACTAACCCAACCTCTTCCATAACTGTAAAAGCACCATAAAAATCTGCATCTAAATCTGACTTTATAAGGTCAATAAGCAAGGCACAGCCAACCCTATCATCGATAGCTTTGGCTTTTATAAAACCATCACCAAATTCTTCATATTCAGTAGCAAAAGAAATATAATCCCCAACCTTAATATGATTTTCAGCATCTTCCTGCGATTTTGCGCCAATATCTATATATAAATCATCCAAGTCTAAAACTTTAGATGACTCTTCTTTTTTTTGAAGGTGAATAGGCTTTGCACCTATTACGCCAGGAATTTTTTTCTCACCAACATACACTACTTTTGAAACCAATATTCTCTTATCGATTCCCCCAACAGTCATAAACTTTAATAAACCCTTTGAATCGATATCTTTTACAAGCAGTCCTATTTCATCCATATGTGCAGCTATCATTAGTTTTTTGTTTACTAAACTTTTACCTTTTTTATAAACTATAAGATTTCCAATTTTATCGGTTTTAATATCATCAACATAATCTTTTACCTCATTTATAATTATATCTCTGACCTCTTTTTCATTTCCTGATAAAGCAGAGGCCTCTGTAAGTTTTTTTAATAGCATAATAACGCCTCCAACTGGTCTTTATTTTTTATAGAATTTATATAAAATGCTAAAAGTTTAGCAGTTGTGTCTATATCTTCTAAATCTAATAATTCTACAGAAGTATGCATATACCTAAGTGGAATAGATACTACCAGAGATGGTATCCCAGCTCTAGTAATTTGTATGGCACTTGCATCAGTTCCAGTTGGACCTGCATTAACATCCATCTGTGTTTTAATATTAAATTCTTTGGATACATCTATTAGTTTTTTCCTTAAGCCAGGGTGAATATTTCCTCCAAGTGTAACCCCTGGACCCTCACCAAGTTCTAAAGTATCAGATTTAGAAAGATCTGGAGTAGCTCCAAAACCAACATCTACAGCAATCCCTATATCAGGATTGATATAGTAAGCTGATGTGGATGCACCAGACATAGTAACCTCTTCTTGAACAGTTGCAACTAGATATATATCAGCAAAATGTTTTATCTCATTAAGCAGCTTTAATAATTCATAAAGTGCCACAACCCCTGCTCTATCGTCCATTGCTTTACCGCTAACTCTATTATTTAATAGGTCTATCATTTTTCTATTTATAGTAATACTATCTCCAATTTCTACTATTTGTGAAACTCTTTCTTTTTTAAAACCAAGATCAATTATCATATCTTCCATTTTAATTGTCTTCTTTTGTTCTTCTGCGGTTTGCAAGTGAGGAGGTTTAGATCCGATTACTCCAAGAAGGCTCTCTTTTCCATGTACCATCACCTCTTGACCTAATATTGTCCTAGGGTCAATACCTCCAATTGAGGTAAATCGTAAAAATCCATTGTCTTCAATAGCCTTAACCATAAAACCAATTTCATCCATATGTGCAGCTATCATAATCTTAACATTACCATTGCCACTACCTTTTTTTAATGCAATAACATTACCCAGTTTATCAACTTGTATGCTATCTGAGTAGTCTCTAAAAGCATCAATAATAATATCTTTTATTCTATATTCAAAACCAGATATTCCATCTCCATTAGAAAGCTTCTGTAAAAATTCTTTCCTGTCCATCTACCCACACTCCTTGATAATTTCAAAAAAATAGGTTAAATAAATTTAACCCATTTTGAATCTCTCTTTATTAGTCTTCTTTTGTTGTTTCTTCATTATTGCTACTAGAATCATCTTCATCCTCGTTTTTTGCTTCTAGCTCAGCTTCACTTGCTTTAGAAGTCTCTTCTTTGTCTTTTTCTATTAGCTTTTCTTCTGTTGAATCTTCATCATCAATGCTAGAATCATCTTCTTCTTCGATTTCTTCTTCTACTTTATTTTTACTCGCTTCAGAAGGCTCAACCTTATTTTCTTTTGTTAATTCTCCAATACTTGTATCAAAATCATTTTCATCTACACTTTTTGCTTCTGTTCTAACCTCACTTGATTTAGGAGTCTCTTCTTTATCTTCTTCTGTACTTTCGGTTTCAACTGCTTCTTTTGCACTTAAGCTAATTTTCTTATCTTCTTCATTTATTTCAGTAATCTTAACCATTACTTTATCACCTATATTTAAAACATCTGATGGCTTTTCTATATGCTCATTTGAAATCTGAGATACGTGAAGCAACCCATCAACTCCCTTTATAACCCTGATAAATGCCCCAAAATCAAGTATATTAACTACTTCACCTTCGATAATATCTCCAACCTTATAATCAGTTAAGAATGTTTTCCAAGGTTCTTCTGTAGTTTGCTTAAGTCCCAATGATATTCTATTTTTCTCTTTGTCAAAAGCTAAAACCTTGACTTCTACATGGTCTCCCTCGCTAAGAACATCTGAAGGATGCTTTACTCTATACCAAGCAAGATCAGAAATATGGATAAGTCCATCAATACCACCAAGGTCAACAAAAGCACCAAAATCAGTGAGTCTTTGAACAACTCCTTTCAATATTAAGCCAACTTCTATAGTCTCCCAAAGGGCTTTTCTTTGCTTTTCCACTTGAACTTTTTCAACAGCTTTTCTTGAAAGAATCATTCTTCGCTTTTGTATGTCAAAATCGATAATCTTAGCCCGTAGTGTTTGTCCCTTAAATTGATTTAAATCACTAATATAGCTTATGGAAATCTGTGATGCTGGCATAAAGCCATTAACTCCATTAGCTAGGGCGATAAGTCCACCTTTTACAGCGTTTTGTACCTTAACTTCTATTACTTCTTCATTTTTAAATGCTTCTTCTAGCATTTCCCAGTCTTTGATAAAATCAACCCTCTTTGCAGATAATACCACATTGCCTTCGCCATCATCCATCTTAATAACATAAACATCTATTTCATCTCCGACATTGTATAGGTCCTTAGGATCTACATCTTCGTCTTTAGTTAACTCACTTCTTTCAATAATGCCATCACTTTTATAGTTGATGTTTACCATTACCTCATTTTTTGTAACATATAAAACTGTACCTTTTAATACATCACCTCTGTTGATTCTTTTAAATGAACTATCGATTGCTTCCATCATTTCAGCATTGTTCATTTCAGCATTGTTTACCTTATCATTGATTACTTCATCTTCATTTACTTCTTCTTCTTTTACTTCATCCTCATTTACTTCATCTTCATTTACTTCATCTTTAATTACTTCA
>CAZRXS010000007.1:13682-42604 GCA_964604145.1 uncultured Gudongella sp.
TTTTACTTCATCCTCATTTACTTCATCTTCATTTACTTCATCTTTAATTACTTCAGTTTCATTTACTTCATCTTTAATTGCTTCAGTTTCATTTGCTTCATTTTTAATGATTTCTTCTTTGTTTACCTCACCATTGTTATAATTTTCCATTACCTTAACAGCCTCCTCGATTACCCAATCAGGCGTAGATGCACCTGCGGTTAATCCTATTTTATTAAAACTTTGTATCTTTTGTAAAGCTAATTCTTCAATTGTTTCAATATGATATACATTGTCACAATATTTCCTACTTGTTTCAACTAATTTGATAGTGTTAGAGCTGTGTTTTCCACCTAAGACTATCATTGCGTCAACCTGCTTTGAAACCTCTATACAAGCTTCTTGTCTAAGCTTAGTAGCATTACAAATAGTATTAAATAATTTCATTTCTTCTGATTTTTCTTCTATTATACCACTTAGTTCAAGAAATTTCTCTAATCTATTAGTTGTTTGAGAGACAACACATGATTTTTGTATATTAGGTAATTCATAAGCTTCTAATGCTGTATTAACTATAAAAGCAGAATCATTGCACCAGCCATTTATACCTATAACTTCTGCATGGTCTTTATCTCCTATTATAACTATTTGATACCCTTCTTTATAGTATTCAGCCACTTTTTTGTGAACAGATTTTACATAAGGACATGTGCTATCAATTAATTCTAGCTTTGTATCTTCAATATCCCTTATAGTCTTTTCACTAACTCCGTGTGCCCTAACTATTATTTTACCTTCTTCTATATCTGAGTAGTCATTGATTGTCCTAAGCCCATCTTTTTCTAATCTTCCAACAACTTGCTTATTATGAATAAGAGGACCATATGAATATACACAACCACCTTTGGCTAGTTCTGATTTTGTCATCTTTACTGCCCTTTCTACTCCTTTACAAAATCCAGCATTTTCAGCGATAATTATTTCCAAATCTTAACCTCCTAGTTCATATATCTTTGCCAATATATCTTGGCTTATAATATTATACTGGTTCATATCCAGTTTGCCCGGATATATGCTCTTATAATCAATTGGTTGGCCAATGTTAATATATACCTTGCTAAACAGCTTATAACTGCTTTTTATATACACAGGTATAACTGGAGAATCAGATTTTATAGCTAATAACCCAACACCAGCCTTAGCATTCTCAGGATTGAACTCTTTTACCCGAGTACCCTCTGGAAAAATCCCTAAAACTCTTCCAGATCTTAAAATCCTAATAGCTTTTTTTACAGCACCAATATCATTAACCTCTCTATTAACTGGAAAAACTCCTAGTCTTGTTAAAATTACTTTAAGAAAAGCATTATCAAATAACTCTTTTTTTCCCATCCAAGATATCTTTCTACTAAAAACGGTAGCTATCACTACTGGATCCCAATTTCTATGATGATTTGCACAAAGTATCAATCTACCTTCTAAAGGGATATTGTCTTTACCTTCTACCTTAAAGTTAAATATAATATGAAAAATAACAAAGGCAATAGATTTTGCCAAAGTATAAAACAATATTACTTCCCCCCTTTTATCCGGTCAGTAATAATCTTAACAGTCTCTTCAATAGTGAGATTTGTAGTGTCAATTAAGACTGAATCATCAGTTTTGGTTAAAGGTGATTCTACCCTAGTACTATCAATAATATCTCTTTTTTTAATGCCCTCTAAAACTTCTTTAAAGTTTGTATTAACACCATTTTCAAGCAATTCAAGATATCTTCTTCTAGCCCTTTCTTCAGCAGAAGCAGTAATAAAAAACTTAAAATCAGCATCCGGTAAAACTACAGTAGTTATATCTCTGCCATCCATTACAACTGATTTTGTTTTGGCCATCTTTTTTTGAAGAAGGACCATAAAGAGTCTAACTTCTTTAAAACTAGCAATATAAGAAACGTTATTATTAATCTGAGTAGTTCTTATTAGATCATCTACCATTATACCATCAAGAAATACATGATTGTGAATAAAATCAATTTCTGTACTAGAAAGTAATGATACAACCGATGATTCATCTTGTGGGTCTATATTGTGATTTAAAACCTTGTAGGTATATGCCCTATACATTGCCCCAGTATCAATATATTCAAAATCTAGTTTTTTTGCAACAATCTTTGCAACTGTGCTTTTACCTGAGCCTGCGGGCCCATCTATTGCAATAGATAATTTTTTATCCATTATTTCCTCCTGGAAAAATAATAACCACCGCGAGGTGGCTTTTATACAAACTCTCTTATACAATTATATAATAATTAGCTCTTATAAACAAGTAATTTATACACTTATTCCTGCCAAGTATCCTGTCGAGTATGCAATTTGTAAATTATATCCTCCAGTTAGACCGTCAACATCAATAATTTCACCTGCAAAGTACAATCCAGCTACTAATTTCGACTCCATTGTTGAGGGGTTAATCTCATTTACATGGATACCTCCAGATGTAATAATCGCTTCTTCAAGAGGTCTAAAACCTTTGAATTCTAATTTAAAGTTTTTAATAGAATCTAGTAGGAGTTCTCTTTGAACTTTATTTATTTGGTTAACTATCATAAAAGGATCTATCCCAGAATTATTAATAACTACTGGAATTAATCTTTGAAGTAAAAGATCATTTAATGCATTTTTTAAAACTTTATTATTGTATTTTTCAAAATCTCTTAGAATTCTTGCATCTAATACTTCATTATTCAAGGCTGGCTTTAAATCTAAATAAAGATGCAATTTAGATTTAATACGATTTATATAATTACTCATAGACAATACAATAGGTCCAGAAATCCCATAGTGAGTAAATATCATTTCACCAAACTCTTCATGTTGGAGTTTTTCCCCCTTGTAAGCCTTTAAAAGCACGTTTTTTAAAGATAAGCCCATTAAGTCACTAACCCACTCATTTGATAATTCCATAGAGACTAAAGAAGGTTTCAATTCTGTAATTGTATGGCCAAGACTTTTAGCAAAATTATATCCATCTCCTGTAGAACCAGTTGCAGGGTAACTTTTACCACCAGTTGCAATTATTAATTTCTTGCAATTTATTATTTTATCATTATTTATATAAACAAAAAAATCTTCACCTGTATATTTTATATGATTTACATTAGAATTTAATTTGATTTGGACATCCATTTCATTTAAATATTTTTGGAAGGCTTTTAATACATCACTAGATTTATCAGATTCTGGAAATACTCTATTTCCTCTTTCAATCTTTGTGGCTAACCCATATTTATTTAATAATTCAATTATAGATTCATTGGTAAAGGTATATAAGCTGCTATATAAGAATTTCTTATTAGTAACTATATTATCAAAGAAATCCTCAATAGGTGCGCTATTGGTAATATTACACCTTCCTTTTCCTGTAATAAAAAGTTTTTTCCCAAGTTGCTTGTTTTTTTCAAGCAATACTAATTTTTCGTATTTTGTTCTAGCAGCCCCTGCTGCCATAATGCCTGCAGGTCCACCACCGATAATACATATATCAAAACTATCCATCCAATCCTCTCCCTATTTGTATTATACCAAAAAAAGAGAAAAATTACTTATCATTTATGATATCCTCAATTATGATTTAATGCTTAAAAAAATAGGACTGCTTTTTAAAAACAATCCTATAATAATTTTTTATCTGTAAAACTACTATTCTGGTTATATATGCCATAAGTCTTCCATATATATTCTAATTCTTCAAAATAAGGGGTAATATCCTCTTTTTTTTCATTGCCCAAAGCTATAATAAATGCGTTTATAAGGCTCATTGGAGCGACAAGTGAATCTACATATGAAAGCATATCGCTTCTAGCTATTATTGTTACATCCGATTTACTAGAAGCAGGAGATATTAAACTATCAGTAAAAGAAATGACTTTGCAACCTTTTGTTCTTGTGTAATCTATAGCCTCCAATGTCCTTTTAGAATACCTCGGATATGTAAGGCATATTATAAGGTCATCTTTATCTATCTGTATAAGCTGTTCAAATATATCGTTAGCCCCATGCTTTACCAAATGAATATTGTCAAAAATAAAATTCATATAAAAAGCCAAATACCCCGATAAAAATGATGAACTCCTTAAACCCAAAATAAAAATCTTCTTAGCCTTTAATGTGTATTTAACAGCCTTATAAAAACTATCATAGTCAACCTCATGTAATGTTTTTCTCATATTTTCAATATCTTTTCCCATCACTTTAGCTATAGTGTTTTCATCTTTGGTATAGTTTTCTGAAAGGTTTAGTCTTTGAACAGTAGTTAATTTATTTCTAATTATTTCCTGTAACTCCCTTTGCAATTCCTTGTATCCAGAATAATCTAGGGCATTAGCAAATCTTACTACTGTAGATTCACTTACATTTAAAATCTTCCCTAGATTAGCAGCTGTAAGAAAGGCAGCCTTGTCATAATGATTAATTAAATACTCTGCTATCACTTTTTGCCCCTTGCTCAGGCTTGAATAATTGTCTTGTATGTTTTTTATAATATTAGAATCATTGGGCATTTTGTCACCTCTCTTTTGCCTATTTAACTAAGTTATATCCTTCGGCCAAGGCAGTCTTGTTTAACTCTAAAGTAGCCTTTGGCACTCTTGATAGAACAGCTTTTTCTAAAGAGTCTTCAGTTACCATCCTAGTAATTTTATTAATAGCACCCAGAGCAACAATATTTGCAACCATAGCCCTACCTAGCTTTTCACTTGCTGTGTTTAAAATATCCAAAGAGTACACTCTTATCTCTTTTATTTGAGGAAATTCTACTGATTTATCAATAACTAGTATACCATCTTTTTTCAAAGTATGTATATACTTATCACATGAAATTTGTGTCAATGAAAGTAGCAAATCACAACACTCAACCTTTGGAAAAGATATTTCTTCATCGCTTATTATTATTTCAGCCTTACTAGCACCTCCCCTTGCTTCTGGTCCATATGCTTGAGTCTGAAGTGCATTCTTGCCATCTAAAATCGCTGCCTCAGCTAATATAATTCCTCCAGTTATTATTCCTTGCCCACCTGATCCTGATAATCTCAATTCCCAGCGTTTCATATCAATCTCCCTTCGCTAACGACTCTATTAGGTTATCATATGCTTTTGTATATTCAGGTCTGGTTTTTTCATGTAGTTTTCCTATAACAAACTTACCTTCTTTTTCCTCTTTTGATAATTTATCCCAAGCTCTTACATTCACTGCATTCTCTTTTAAGTAAGTAACCATATCCACAGCAGAACCTTTTTTGTTTTTTCTACCAAAATAAGTTGGACATGTAGTATAGGCATCTATTAATGAAAAACCTTTATTTTGTATAGCCTCTACTATGTTTTTTTCAAGCATATTTACAGCATAAATCGTTCCACGGGCTACATAAGTAGCACCAGCCGCTGCACTTAATTCACATAAGTCAAAGCTGGGATCAATGCTTCCATAAGGGGCGGTTGTACCTTTTTCCCCTCTTGGCGTAGTTGGAGAATATTGTCCTCCTGTCATTCCGTAAGTGTTGTTATTAAATACTATTGTGGTTAAATCGATATTCCTTCTACAAGCATGAATCAGGTGGTTTCCACCTATGGCAGATGAATCTCCATCTCCTGTTACAACAATTGTTTCAAGGTTTGGATTAGCCAATTTTATGCCTGTTGCAAATGCAAGAGCTCTCCCATGAGTGGTATGTATAGTATTGAAATCTAAATATCCAGGTGCTCTAGATGAACAGCCAATACCTGAAATTATACAGATATTGTCTTTATCTAAACCTAAAATATCTATAGCCTTTACTATAGCCCTAGTTACAATGCCATTACCACAACCCGGACACCAGATATGGGGAAGATTTTCTTTTCTATAATACCTATTAACCAGTTCGCTAGGCATGATTTTCCTCCTTAATTAAAGTAATTATCTCTTCAGGAGTAATAATTTCACCATTTATTTTCCCATATTTCTCTACTTGAGCATTCTTGCCAGATAATCTATCAACCTCTAAGAAATATTGACCAGCATTTAATTCAATTACGTATATTTTCTCCATCTTCTTACCCAGTTCCACTAGTTGTGCTTTAGGCGAAGGCCAAAGTGTTATAGGCCTAAATAAACCAATTTTGTATCCCATTTTTCTAAGGATATCTACTGCGGATTTAGCAGATCTGGCAATTGAACCAAATGAAACTATTGCTATTTCTGCATCATCTAATTTATATTCTTCATAAGTTACAATATCATCCTTATTATCTTCAATCTTATTAATAAGCCTTGAGAAAAATTGTTCTGCTACTATCTCATTTCCAGTAGGAAAACCTGTTTCATCATGAGCAAGGCCTGTAACATGGAATCTATAACCTGTGCCAAGCGCAGCCATTTGAGGAACAATGTCTCCTTTGTAAACTTTAAAAGCTTTATAGTCTTCTACTTTGCAACTAGGTTTTTTTCTATTTATAATTTCTATATCGCAATCTTCATCAATATCTATTTTCTCTCTCATATGTCCAATTATTTCATCAAGAAGTAAAATAACAGGAGTCCTATATTTTTCAGATAAATTAAAAGCTCTAATTGTTGTATAGTAAATTTCTTTTACAGATGAGGGATATAATACAATTATTGAATGGTCGCCGTGAGTTCCCCACCTAGCTTGCATAATATCACCTTGAGCTGGAGATGTGGGTAAGCCTGTACTTGGACCAGTTCTTTGTACATTTACTATTACGATAGGTGTCTCAGTAACAATTCCATAACCAATATTCTCCTGTTTAAGCGAAAAACCAGGACCTGATGTAGCAGTCATTGATTTTTTGCCAGCTAGAGATGCTCCTAATGCAGCAGCAATACTAGCAATTTCATCTTCCATCTGTATAAATTTACCACCTATCTTGGGTAACTCCTTAGCTGATAACTCAGCTATTTCAGTAGAGGGCGTTATTGGATATCCTGCATAAAATGTCATGCCTGCTCTTAAGGCACCTGCTACACAAGCCTCATTCCCTTGCATAAGTTTAGCAGTCATTCTCTCTCCTCCTCCAAGTAAATTGCATAGTCAGGACAACGCATCTCACATTGCCCACATAGGATGCAATCTCCACGCCTTTTTATTAACACCTTATTATTCTTTAATTCAAGTACATCCTTAGGACAAAAGGCCACACATATGCCACAGCCTTTACACCAATCTATATCTACTTTCAAAGATTTCTGCTTTTTCTCAGGCATTGATATACCCCCTATTTAAATCCACTTGTTCGTTCCCTTTTCCTATATAAATAATATCAAACTAAAAGCCATTCTGCAAGTTTTATTTCATTTATTAGAATAGCGAAACATTTCTGCAACTTTAGAGTCAAAAGATCTATTTATAATCCTTGTTTGGAATTACTTGCATTAAAAAAGAGCCTATATTGGTTAACCAATACAAGCCCATACTCTACCCTTCTCTTACTTCTATACCAATAGTTATGGGTGGATAATTTTTTTGATTTATATAATGAAACAGGAATGAATTAAAGTTTTTTTGATCTAATTTTTCGGCAAAATCTTTTACTTTATAGTATTCGTCTAATCCCTTATCGTGTCCTCTATAACAAGTAACCAATAAAATACCACCAGCTTTCATAAAATTCAACGTTTTTTGAACACTTAAAATAGTAGAAAGAGAATCTGTTTTAATATTTTTATCCCCTTTAGGTAAATATCCTAGATTGTAGATAGCAAAATCTAATTTTTTATCTAGATATTTATCAATATTTTCGTGTGAATCTAGAATTAATTCTGTTCTATCAGATAATTTATTGTCTTTTAATAATTGCCTGGTATTTTCTATAGCCAGCTTTTGAATATCAAAAGCATATACAAAGCCTTCGTCTCCTACAAGTCTTGCAAGGGTTAGGGTATCATTCCCATTCCCACAAGTAGCATCTAGAACAACATCTCCCGCTTTTATAAAAGCATTAAATATTACTTTGTTAAATTGTATAGCATTGTTTAATTTATCTTTCATCTATACACCTAAAAAGATCCCCTTCTAAATGGGGTATACAAGTATCCCCTCTTTTTTATAGATTGCATTTATCATATTATTTTAATATCTTTAAATACCAACAGTTTGCACCTGCTTTTAAAGTTTATTTAAATACTCAATTTCTTCATCAGTTAAATACCTCCAGTTCCCAACATCTAAGCCCCCAAGCTCAATTTCTCCAAAAGAAATTCGTTTTAACTTTTTAACAGGATGATTAACTGCTTCACACATTTTTTTAATCTGCCTATTCCTACCCTCAAATAATTCTATATCTAGTATGGAATCTTCACCATAGTTCTTTAAAACTGTTACCTTTGCCTTGGCAGTCATTTTGCCATCTATCATAAGCCCATTTCTTAAAAGCTCTAATTCTTTCCTATTAGGCAAACCTTCTACAATTGCAATATACCTTTTATATACCATTTTACTAGGGTGTGTAAGTTTATAGGCAATCCTACCATCATTTGTTAGTAGGATAAGACCTGAAGTATCAATATCAAGTCTTCCAACTGGATATATTCTTTCTTTTACATCTTCTATTAGATCATTTACTACCCTTCTGTTCTTTTCGTCTTTTACACTTGTAACTACCCCGACAGGTTTATTTAAGGCAATATAAATCTTATTTTCTTCAGGGCGAATTCTCTTATTATCAACCAAAACACGGTCTTTCTTGGGGTCTATTAATATCCCCATCTCCACAACAGGTTTGTAATTTACTTGAACTCGTCCTTCTTTAATAATCTCTTCTGATGCCCTCCTAGAAGCAACCCCACAAAGTGCCATATATTTTTGTAATCTTATCTTTTTATCATCCATAAAAAAACTCCTTTAAATTTCATCATCCACATTAAAATCTTCTATATCAGGCAGCTCAGTTAGTGTTTGCAGTCCAAAATACCTTAAAAATTCATCAGTCGTCCCATAGATAATTGGCCTGCCAGGTTTATCAAGTCTTCCTTTATCAATTACAAGTTTCCTGGCAATTAAGGTTTCAAGACTCCTATCACTCTTTACACCTCTTATATAATCAATTTCTGATTTTGTAACAGGTTGTTTATATGCAATTATCGATAGGGTTTCCAAAGCTGCATTAGATAATGTCCTCCTATTTCTAGCAAAAACTATTGCTTGTATCCAATCATGATGCTCAACTCGTGTACCTAGCTGATATAAATTATTAAACCTAACTATTCTTATACCTCTCCTAGAATAATCAAATTCACTTTTCATCTCTGATAAGAGTTCTTCAGTTTTTTTAGGTGAAATATCCAATAGCTTGGCAATTTCTTTTGCTTCTATGGGATCCCCAAATGTAAATAATAAAGCCTCTATTATTGATTTTAATTCTCTCTTATCCATTTATCTATCTCCTCTTTTCTATAACAAGATCAGAAAAGTTGTAATTTTGATTAACATAAGCAAACTTTATCCTGACTAGCTCTAGTATAGATAAAAAATATCCAATAATCTTGGGAACAGATGAAGATTCACATAAAAGTTCACTAAAATTAATCCTATCCGAAATTTTTAGCCTATTTTTTATATTTAAAGTACATTCCTCTATGCTAACTTCTTCTCTTTGAATCTCGTAAAATGATTCATGAGCTTTGTTTTTATTGTGCCTTTGGAGAATATTATCAAGAGTTTTAACCAAGTCTTCGAGTTTAACAGCTCCCAATTCTTCAAAGGGATCTCTGAAATCACTTATATCCTCTCCTGGTTTGTAATAGACCTTGGCATATATTTCTTCTGAAGCTTTGAAATTTTCAGCTATATCCTTATATAGTTTGTACTCTATAAGTTTACTCACCAATTCATTTCTTGGATCAAGTTCATCTTCTTCTCCTTCAGTATAGTCTAATTCATTAGGAAGAAGCAATTTTGACTTAATCTCAAGAAGAGTAGCTGCCATAACAATAAAATCGCTAGCTACCTCTAAATTCATTTCTTCCCACTTCTTTATCTGGTCTATAAACTGCTCAGTGACAAGGTGAATAGGGATATCGTGAATATCTATTTTATTTTTCGCTATTAGGCCAAGTAAAAGGTCAAATGGGCCTTCATAGGCTTCAATATTGACATTGTAAGTCATCTTTTTCACCTACATCAAAATTTTTATTATCAGGTTGTACACAAAAATAATTAATGGTCCAATAATTTTCTGAATTGTCCTAGTAGCAATTAAGAAAAGTAAAATAAAATAAAAACACCTTTCATTTTTATAGAAAAAAGCTTCCCATTTTACAGGCAACAAACTTGCGACTACTTTAGAGCCATCTAATGGAGGAAAGGGAAGAATATTAAATACACCCAACATAATATTATACCACAATCCCATTTGGAGCATTTGGATGACAATATCATTCTTTAATGGTAGGTAAACTAGAATTGCCCCTATTATAAATGCCAATATAAAATTAGTTGTAACCCCTGCAAGGGATACTAAGATAGTATCTCTCTTTCTATTTTTAAAATATCCAGGATTTATAGGGACCGCCTTTGCCCATCCAAATCTAAAAACTAACATAAATAGAAACCCCACAGGATCTATATGCTTTATTGGGTTTAAGGTTAATCTCCCTGCGTTTTTTGCAGTTGGATCTCCCAAACGATAAGCTGTATAACCATGAGCAAGCTCGTGGAAAATAATTGCCACTAATAGCCCTGGTAAATTTATTAGATATTCCATTATTACCTCTTTCTAATTAATATAATTCAACCTCGACTCTGTCGAGGTTTGCACTACTTTATTATATGATAAATATATGGTTTTGTCTCAGGCTTTTTATCAGAAACTAAAAAAGCTCCCCTAATTCTTTCCTTAGCTTCATTAAACTCATCCATATTAGTTTTTAAAATGCAAAGAATATCTCCTTTTTTAACAAAATCTCCAATTTTTTTATGCAAGCTAATACCAGCACCAAAATCTATCTTATCATCTTTTGTTCTTCTACCAGCACCTAGTAACATAGCACTTATACCTATGGCTTCCGCATCAATCGATTCTATATACCCCTTATTGCTAGCTATTAACTTGTATGAGTTTTTAGCCGATGGCAATAGGTCAGGCTTATCTATTACTCTTTCATCTCCACCTTGAATTCTTATAAGTTCTCTAAATTTATCCAAGGCTTTCCCAGATTGGATCGATTTTTCAAGGTATTTATAAGCTTTATCATAATCCTTAAAAGCTCCTCCAAGTATACACATATTTGCTGCGATAGCTAGAGAAATCTTAGTTTCATCTTCTGAGCCTTTCCCAGATAAGACCTTTATTGCTTCTTTAATCTCATTGCTATTTCCAACTTCAAAGCCTAGTGGCTGATCCATATTAGTAATTACTGCAACAGTGTCCCTATTTAAACTCTTTCCAATATTGACCATTGTTTCTGCAAGTTCTTTCGCTTTATCAAGTGTTTTCATAAAAGCTCCTGAACCAACTTTAACATCAAGTACAATTGCATCAGCACCCGAAGCAATCTTTTTACTCATAATTGAACTTGCAATAAGTGGAATACTATCAACAGTAGCAGTAACATCTCTTAAAGCATATATCTTTTTATCAGCAGGTGTTAAATTCGAAGTTTGACCAATAATGGCCATCTTGTAGCGATTTACATTATCTATAAACTCTTTATTTGTTAAATCTGTTTTAAAGCCTGGTATAGATTCTAGCTTATCAATTGTTCCACCAGTATGACCCAAACCTCTTCCGCTCATCTTTGCAACTGGTATTCCAGTTTCTGCAACAAGTGGAATAACTATAAGACTAATTTTATCACCTACACCACCAGTTGAATGTTTATCTACCTTTATACCTTTTATCTCAGAAAGGTCAACCCTGTCTCCTGAGTTTACAAAACTTTCAGTTAGATTCGCAATTTCATCCGTTTCCATACCATTAAAGTAGATAGTCATAAGAAAAGCTGACATTTGATAATCAGGTATTTCATCTTTTGTATAAGCTCTTACCATAAAGTCTATTTCTTCTTTGCTTAATACTTTATTATGTTTCTTTTTTTCAATTATATCAACAGCTCGCATATTTTGCCTCCTAAACTATCAGTTTGGCCTTATTTCTTCAAGAATTTATAATCTGTTTTTAACTGCATAGATTCCAATAATGGTTTTGCTATCAATAATATCTCCGTTTTCAATCATTTCTATTAAATCTTCAATTTTATAACTTTCAACATCAATATACTCACCAGATTCAAGCTCTTGTTCACCTTTCTCCATATTTTCTGCAAGGAAAATATATACTTTTTCAGTGGAAAAACCTGGGGATGTATAAAACTCAAGCAGGTACTCTAATTTTTCTGTACTATATCCCGTCTCTTCTTTTAATTCTTTAATAGCAGTTTCTTTTGGTTCCTCATTAACTTCAATCTTTCCAGCAGGCAACTCTAAAAGAACTCTGTCCACAGCCTTTCTATATTGGCTAACTAATAGGATTTTATTTTCATCTGTTATGCCAACAATCGCAACTCCACCAGGGTGTTCAACTATTTCTCTCTTAGAATATTTTTTATCAGGCAATTCAACAGTATCAATTCTAAGATTTATTATTTTACCCTCATATAGTTTTTCTGACTTCATTGTTTTTTCTTTATAAGTCATTTGCATAACCTCCTAATTTTGTGGCTCTAAGCTAATTATACCATAAAAGCTTTAATTCCGAACCCGATTAGACATTTCTAACATCTCTTTTGCGTGTCTTTTAGTTGTTTCAGTAACATCAACCCCTCCTAAAAGTCTTGCTAGCTCTTCTATTCGCTCTTCATCGCTAAGTTTTAACACCTGTGTAATTGTCTGTTTATTTTTAGAACTCTTTTGGATTACAAAATGTGTTTCTGCAAGAGCAGCAATCTGGGGCAGATGTGATATTGAAATAACTTGCCTCCCATGAGAAATCTTCTTTATCTTTTCACCAACTACTTGGGCAGTTCTTCCACTAATACCTGTATCTATCTCATCAAATACCAAAGTAAAAATCTTGTCTTTATCAGCCAGTATCCCTTTAAATGCAAGCATTATTCTAGACATTTCACCACCTGATATTATCTGGCTAAGGGGCTTAAGTGCTTCTCCTGGGTTAGTAGATATTAAAAACTCTATATTATCCTTACCCCTAGAGTTTAAGCTAGCTTCTTTATTAAAATGCACTTTAAATTCTATATCACTCATATTCAAAGAAAGTAGTTCTCCTTTAATCTTTTTTTCTAATTTAAGGGCTATTTCTTTCCTTTTCCTAGTCAATAAATCAGCATTTTGTGACAAACAACCCAATAAATCATCTCTTTTTTTGCTTAAATCTAAAAGTCTAGTTTCACTATTTAGCAAATCATTGTATTCGTTTTCTGTTTTTTCTTTAAATTCCATTATAGCACAGACACTATTACCATATTTTTTCTTTAAAGTATTTACAAGGTCAAGTCTTTCTCTAAGTAAAAATAATTTTTCTTCATCAGTTTCTAAATTCTCAGCATAATAAGTTAAATCATTTGTTAATTCAGAAAACTCATATCTTAATGAATCCAATCTTTTTTTAAAGATTAATGTATTCTGGTCAAACTTTGAGGTATTATTTATAAAACTCATAGCTTTATCTAATAGAGAAAGGACATTAGCTTCCATTTCCTCCCCTCTAAAAATACTTACCGCAGAAGATAATTCACTTATAATATTTGTAAGGTTGTTAAGTCTCTTATATTCAGCTTCCAGACCATTATCATCATCTGGGCTTAAATTTGCATTTTCTATCTCATTAATTTGATACTTTAAAAGTTCTAGTTCCCTATTCCTCTTTTCAGAGCTTATGGATAGCTTTTCAATAGAATCGTTTAATTCTTTATACTCATTATATAAATCCTTAATCGTATGGATTAAGGCAAAACCTTCTTTATCAAGAAGTGAATCTAGGATTAAAATATGATTCTTAACAGATAGAAGAGATTGATGCTCGTGCTGGCCAAATATATCAACCATTTTCTCTGTTAGAGAAGATAAAACACTAACGCTAACAGGTCTATTGTTTATCCTGGATATGCTAGGGTAATCTCTACCTATTTCTTTGCTTAAAATTAATACCTCTTCCGATTCATAGCCCAATTCCTTTAGGGCTCCCTTTATATCGTCATCTGTAAAAAAAACCGCCTCAATAATAGCTCTTTTTTCTCCAGTTCGGATCATATTTCTATTAGCCCTAGCACCTAAAACCATTTCCAAAGCTTCAATTATTATTGACTTACCAGATCCAGTTTCACCAGTTATTAGATTAAGTCCTTTTTCAAATTCTATGGTTAAATCATCAATAATCGCAAAATTGTTGATACGAAGCTCCTTAAGCATAGATAAAACCTCCGTTTATTTCAACTCTATATGTGCTTTTTCAATCACTCTATCTATATCTTCATCTCTAATATAATCCTTTTTCTTAGAGAGGTAAAGCAAAAACTCAATATTACCACTTGTTCCAGTTATGGGTGAAAATGTCAGGCCAAGAGGATATAAAAGTAATTTTTTGCTAAAATCTAAAACATTTACAATAACCTCTTTATGGATAGCCCTATCTCTGACTATACCCTTTTTGCCTACTTTATCACGTCTAGCTTCAAATTGCGGTTTTACAAGAGCAACAATCTCTCCCTCTTCTTTAAGCAATTTATAAGCAATAGGTAAGATATGCTTTAAACCAATAAAGCTTACATCTATAGATATAAAGTCTAATTTATCCTCAATTTCTGAAACTTCCATATAACGGATATTGGTTCTTTCTTTTACAATAACTCTGGGGTCTTGTCTTAATTTCCAATCTAGTTGACCATAGCCAACATCAACTGCATAGATTTTCTTAGCACCTTCTTTAAGCATGCAATCTGTAAAACCACCAGTAGAAGCGCCCATATCCATACAAATAGCATTCTTTAGATCTATATTAAAGCTTGAAATTGCCTTTTCTAGTTTTAATCCACCCCTACTAACAAAGTCAATTGGCTTTTCTTTAACCCAAATCTCTGCACTTTCATCAATGCTCTCACCAGGCTTATCCACTCTATTTGTCCCCACAAATACAGTGCCTTCCATAATAAGACTTTTTGCCTTTTCTATTGACTCAGCAAGACCTTTTTCAAATAAAAGTAGGTCAGCTCTTTTTTTTGCCATAGCTTATTCTCCTTGATACTATTATTTTTTAGAATCATTCTTAGGGTCTGGGTCATTTTTTGGCTTTTTCTTACTTGCAAATATCTCTATATTAAAAAGCTTTTCCGCAAGATATACGACTTTTGCAACTTTTAATACTATTTCATCATGGTGATAACTTGCTATAGATTTTCCAATACCCTTACCACCAACAGTTAATGAAGCAGTAAAGCCTGTTAAAACAACAGTTAGTAAGGTACCATTTTTTAGTCCCAAAATATACACAAGACGAAAAACAATACTAGTCGCCACGGCACCAGATATTATTCCACTTATATCTCCAATAACATCATTGCAAAAATTACTCACTTGACTTGAATTTTTAACAAGTTTTATTGCAGTTCTTGCTTCATGTATTTTATTAGCAGCCATAGAATGAAAGGGTCTTTCATTTGATGCTGTAACTGCTATACCAATAATATCAAAAAGAACGCCAATTGATATAACAATTAACAATAATATAAATGCAAAAAGGACATCTAATTTTCTCACTAAGTTTTCCGAAACCAATGAAAAAGCAATAGCAAGTATAAACGTCCATAAAGTGATAAGGAGTACCCATTTCATATTGTATTTTGTATAAAAGCTATCTTTTGCTTTTTTAACCATTTTTTCCCCCAAATAAGTTAATTCACAATTCACAAATCACTTCTTCAATTCACAATTCACAATTATAATGATAATGTAAAAAATAAAATCGTAGGGATAGACGACTCTGTCAATCCGCATAGCGCCAAAATTATATAAAGATTCCTCATTACACTCGGGATGGCAGACTATATAAAAAAAGCTGATAGCTAGGCTATCAGCTCTCTATGTGGTAATAAAAAGAGTAAATCTTACGGCTTTAGGTCCAGCAGGATTTCCCTGAAAAAAACTGTCTGTCGCCAGCACAGCGGTTTCCCTTTCATTTCTTCACTATTCTGTCGCCATAAACAGAACTGGATTGCCACTTAGTCCGCACTGTAATCCTCTATTTACTTTTATTAAAACAGTCTAGGAGATTTCCTCAACAGCCAGTCTATTCCCTAGCCTCTTTTGCAGATTAGGTTTCGATAACAGAACCTGATCATACCGGGCCCCGGATTGAAAAGGTTGACTTATCATCCGCGCTACTCCACTCAAGGCAGGCTACTCTGCACTTTTTTTAATTAAGCTTTGTGTCTTGCAGGTTTATCACGATATAGTACTAATTATCACTATACTATGTCTCCACGAAGGTAGGGTCATCGCCCACATGCCATTGTAGATCGCCCCATCCTTCTTACTCCTTATGCCAACCCACGACTGGGCGTCGCAAGCAAAACATAAAGAACTTCATCGATATGCCTTATGACGGATTTTTAGCCCCGCCTTCAAGAATAGTTGTGCTGACTAGAATACTGTACCACTTAGAGCTATTTTAATTATATCACGGTTTTCTTATAATTTCAATAATTGCTAAAAATCTCGCTTTACTAGTTTAAGGGTTAAATCTCTAAAAAACTCTGTATCTAAGTTTACTAAGCTATCTAAAACATCTAAAGCTTCATCACTTATACTCTCTATCTTTTTAACTGTTTCTTCTTTGCTGTAGAACTTTAGTATTGTGTTTTTATTAATTTCTCTATCTTCTTTATCATCAAGTATATCATCTTGCATTTGATAAGCTAGGCCAAGTTTAGTTCCATATTCTTTTAGTGCATTAATATCGTTTTTATCAGCACCGCCAATAATAGCCCCTGAAACAATACTAGCTCGTATAAGTGCAGCTGTCTTGCCTTTATATATAGTCAATAATTCTTCCTCTGTGATTTTTTTACCCTCTGCTTTTATATCTAAAACTTGTCCTCCAACCATCCCACATTGGCCTGATGCTTTCGCTATTTCATACATTGCACAATTCTTTTTTTCACTAGGCTTTCTTACACTCGACTTTATCATAGTTTCAAAAGCCAGGTTTAAAAGTGCATCTCCAGCTAAGATAGCATTAGCATCTCCATAAACCTTGTGGTTTGTCGGCCTTCCTCTTCTAAAATCATCATTATCCATAGCTGGAAGATCATCATGGATTAAGGAATATGTATGTATCATTTCAATTGCCGCAGCAAATGGCATTGCATTGTATATATAATTATCATATAGTTCATAGGCCTTTAAAGTCATAATTGGCCTTAATCGCTTTCCACCGGTAAATAAACTGTATTCCATAGCTTTAAATAGTTCTTCAGATATTTTACCAACTGGATTTAAAGCATTTCTTAACTCCTCATCAATAAGCTTTATATATTCTTTTATTTCATTAACACTCTTCATTATTATCAACATCCCTATAAACAGAAGGAAAATTTGCTTCTGTCAAAGCATCTTCTTTTTCCAAAATTATTTTAACAGTCCCTTCAGCTTTTGTTAATATTTCATTACAATACTTATAAAGATCCATAGCCTCTTTAAATTTACCTAAGGTGTCTTCAAGCTTTAAATCATCGTCTTCTAATTGGACTAAAAGCTCCTCTAGCTTTTTTACTGCTTCCTCATATGATAGTTCTGTATTATCCAATCTTATCCTCCTTGATTTTAAGAATTTTTGTTTTTACAATCCCATCTTTTAACTTAATATATAAATTATCTTCTACTCTTAAACTTTCTATGCTTTTTACTAAATCCTTGTTTTGATTGAAAACTAAGCTATAGCCTCTTTGGATACTTAAGAGAGGGTTGCAAATATTTAAGCGATTATATAAAGAAAGAAGATGTTTTTCTTTGTTTATAAGTTTAAGTTCTATACAATGGTCTAGAAGCTTAAATATCTTATCTAAGTGCATTCTCCTATCATTTATCTTTTGTATAGGATTTAGATAATACAAGCTCTTTTCTATATTGTTTAAATAATTGTTATTATCTTCAATTTTTCTTAACACTCTTTTTTCTATATTCCATTGTAAATTATTTAATCTTTCTTTTAGGCTATCTTTCTCAGGTAGTGCCAGTTCAGCTGCAGCAGAAGGAGTCGCCGCTCTTATATCAGCAACTAGATCAGAAATAGTAAAGTCGCTTTCGTGACCAACAGCAGAAATAACGGGAGTATGCAATTTATAAATAGATCTTGCCAGCTCTTCATCATTAAAACAGAATAGTTCCTCATAAGAGCCACCACCCCTACCTACTATAATAAGTTCAATATCATCCCTTTTATCAAGGTATTTAAGACTTTTAATAATGTCCTTAGGAGCATTATCACCCTGTACAAGGCATGGGTAGATTAAAATATCTACAGGTGGAAATCTCCTTGTCAATACACTTACAATATCTCTTATTGCTGCTCCAGTAGAAGATGTAACGACACCTATTTTTTTTGGTAAATAAGGCAACTTTTTCTTAGATTCTAAGAGAAATAGACCTTCTAGGTCAAGCTTTTCTTTTAATAAATTAAACTTCTTGTAAAGCTCACCTAATCCCTGTTTTTTCATAGTCTTAACATAAATCTGATAGCTTCCATCTTTTTCATACACACTGACACTTCCAGAAATAACAACTTTTAAACCATTGCTTGGCTCATAATCGATAGATTTATTATCTGTAGAAAACATTATACATCTTATTCTGCTCTTTTCATCTTTTAAGCTAAAATACATATGTCCACTGTAGTGATGTGTAAAATTTGAAATCTCACCTTCCACTTCCACAAAACTAAGTAGGATATCCCCTGAAATTAGTTTTTTTATGTAACCATTTAATTCACTTACCATCAAAGGCCGCAAATATTACACCTCCCACCCCTTCTTTGTCCTTGTTAAATAACCTATACCAACTGCATTATCGCTTGATAATTCTCTGTCTGCAAATAAAATATCAATATTTGCCAATCCTTCTAAAATGCCTTTTCTAATTATAGAATTTGAAGCAACCCCACCAACAATAAACACAGTGTTTATGCCTGTCCTATTACATTCATAGCTTATTAAATCTCTAATAATATCTGTAAAAAGAGAAAAAAGAGTAAAAAATATATCTTCTATTTTATAGTTTTTCTCAGCAATTAAGCGAATGAAATAATTCTCTAAACCCGATAAATTAAAATTTCCGTCATTAATTTTATAAGGAATCTTAATATTTAACCTTTCCCCATTTAGTGCAAGGCTTTCTAATTCTCCACCTGCAGGAAAAGCTAAACCGATCTTTACGCCTAACCTATCAAGCAACTGGCCAAAGCTAATATCAAGACTTCCACCCATGGTCTCTAGCTCTAAATTATGAATTTTGTTGACACATTTTATTGTTTCAGTTGTTCCTCCCGATAAATGTAGAGTTAAAAACTCCCCTTTTATATCGTCGTTTAATAAACAACAAGCAATATGCCCCTCCTGGTGGCTAAAGCTTTTATAAGGTATATCTAGAGAATGTGACACTATCTTAGCAAAGCTATCTCCAGCAAGAAAGCAAGGCATATAAGAGCCTTTTAGAGCTCTAGGACGAGTGCTCGCTCCTACTGCTTTAATAGAAGCTTTGTCTATATCTATTTCTGCAAAAAGCAGGGGTAAGTTCTTTATATGTTGAAATAGGGCCTCTTGTTGTCTAAGCCCTTTTTTACCTATTTCTACATCCAATAATTTCCTCTTGTCAAAAATAATATTATTATTTGCATCTAAGACTGCAAGAGATGTTGTATAGTTGCTCGTATCCACTCCTAAGTATAAGCCTTTCATTTCTTATCAATGGCACGGACAAATCCACCTAAAACTCCATTTACATACTTATAAGCATCTTCTGTAGAAAATTTTTTAACTATTTCTATTGCTTCATTTATAGAAACTTCAACTGGGATATCGTCCATATACAATATTTCAAATATTGCCAACCTTAAAGCTGCTAAATCAACCTTTGCCAACCTCTCTATTGACCAACTTTCAAGTTGATTGGTAATATAATTATCTATTTGATCTTTATTTTCTAAAACTCCATTAACAGTTTTATAAATATAATCCGACTCATTTTCTCCAAAGGGAAAATTTTCCAAAAAAATATCTATAGCCGAAGTATGGAATTCATTATTGCTAGCCATTTGAAATAATAATTGCATAGCACCTTCTCTTGCTTGTTTTCTTCCCATTTTTTGCTCCTTATGAAGATAAGTTTTATTCCTTCTTATCTTCTTCTGTTTTTGTTCTTACTACTCCTTCAATATGAACGTCAACACTTATTACATTTAAGTCTGTCATATTCTCAATGGCTTCTTTAACTTTACTTTGAACTTCTTCACCGACTTGGTTAAGCTTTGTTCCATAAGCAAGGTTTAAATGCAAAATAAGTGAAACCTGATCCCCATTTATTTCAGTTTTTACACCCTTGCCAAGATTTTTCTTACCCAAAAGCTCTGAAATACCCTCAGCCAGATTACTAGTCATCCCAACAACACCTTCAACTTCCATAGCTGCAGTAGAAGCTATGGTAGATATAACATCACTTGATATATTAACGCTACCGTTATCAGTATACTCTTTATTCATATTTTCAGTCAAACTAACACCTCCCATTTTCGAAAAATTAGCCTAAAGCTGAGCTTTAGGCTATAGTTTACTCTTCGTCATCATCCTCTTCATCTTCAAAATCATCTTCATCATCTTCATCATAATCATCACAATTATCAAAATCATCAAAATCGTCAAAATCAAAATCATCATCAAAGTCAAACTCTTCTCCATCGCCGTAGATGTCTTCTTCTACATCTGATAAATCTTCATCGATAAAATTAACATACTCTTCAAGGTCGATCTGATCTTCTACTAATTCTTCCATAACTTCAGCAAAATCTTCCAAAGTTTCAACAATAGCCATTAATAATTTCCCTTCTTTGCTAGAATCATCAATTCCCAATCCATAAACTAGACCTTTAAGATATGATACTTTTTGAAATAAATATTCCATTTTTTTACCCTCCTTATACTCTGGAAAGATACTCTCCAGTTCTCGTGTCTATTTTTATTTTATCACCATTGTTCACAAATAGAGGAACATTGATTGATACTCCAGTTTCAACTTTTGCTAACTTTGTTGCACCCTGAGCAGTATCGCCTTTTAAACCAGGCTCAGTTTCTACAACTTCCAATACAACAAAATTATCAGGTTGAACTTCAAAAGCCTTGCCTTTAAAAAACTTAATCTGTGCAATATCGTTTTCTTTAATATACTGTAGAGCTTCTTCAACTGCCTCATATTCTAGAGGTAGCTGCTCATAGGTATCTGTATCCATAAAATAATACAGGTCTCCATCAGCATATAAGTACTGCATCTCTTTAGTCTCAATCATCGCTCTTTCAAATCTTTCAGCAGGATTAAAGGTTACCTCTTTAAATCCTCCATCAATAACATTTTTAAGCTTTGTCCTAACAAATGCAGCCCCCTTACCAGGCTTAACATGTTGAAAATCTACTATTTGAAAAACATCTCCATCCAAAACAAATGTAATGCCTTTTCTAAAATCTCCCGCTTGTATCAATCTAAAACCTCCAATTCAAGAATAAAAATATCTTTAATAAGATTATTATATCAGTATCTAAGATAGCTAACAAGCTAAAAATTTAAGACTTTGTAAATATTGTTTACTCTATCCCTACTTTTATAATCTTAGTTTCCATTAATGGAGCTAAATACTTGGCGTATTTTAAATACATTGTAGAATCATAGCTAATTTGCACAGATTCTCTTGGGTCCTTAAAGGAATTTAAAACTACTTTTCCTAAGATGCTAGAAAGATCTTCACACTCTCTTTTTATCTCTCCATCTTTTATTAAAACAAGTCCCTGAAAATTGCAAGAACCTTTAAAGGTTAAATCTCCATTTTCTATATAGATTATACCGTTTAATAATACCGAATTGTAATTAGAGCAATCTATTAATACATTGTTTTTGTTAAATCCATCTGATTGGACAACTAAAATCATTCTATTGTTAAATATATTAATATAATTGCAATTATTGTTAAAATACAATTTACTAGGTCCAAAAGGCTTTGCTTCTATCTTTATATTATTGTAATTTGAAGTTTTAATTAAAGAATGACCACTTGGTAGAAAATCTCTATGGATTGAATCTGGTATAGCAGTTAATAATTCTTCAATAGTCTTTATATAGTCTTCTGAACGATTCTGTAAATAAACTAAACCATTGTCACAATCATCAACCTCGTCCTTGCAGATAGCTCCAAGCACATTTTTGTTAATCTGGATATCTTTGTAGCTTCCAAGTATTTTTAGATTAAACTTAGGCCTATCGTCTCTTTTGTTTTCAAAGGAGATTTCTCCTGATATATTTTCTATTAGGCTAGATGATATAGGGATATTATAGACATTTTCTTTCTTAAGAAAATCATCTGGGAATCTTCTAATAATATTTATTATCCCATCGCTTAAAGACTTATCATAAACAAACCTGTTTATCTCAGTCTCAATATTAAACTCTCCTTGAATAATATTCACTCTATTGCTGTTTAATTTACTTTGCACAAATAAAGTCTCCCATGCAAACAACACTATTGATAAACATATAGTGCTAATTATTAAAACAAAAAATGAAATAAAGCCATTTCTTTTCAATTTAGACCTCTCTTAGCTAAGTCATCCCTTAGATAAAGGGTTTCTGTAAAAGAATACTCTTTGTTATTAGTTTTGTTTTTGCTTTTAATCCAAATACATAAAAGCATATTTTCTTTATCGTAATATGTATTTTGGATATCATAAATATTATCCAGTATAAAATTATGGCCACCATTATTTGGCATATCTACTGGACAGCATATATTCGATTTAAAATCTGTCCTATAGAGAGTGTGGTCAGATAATCTATAAAAAATATGATTGTAAATGTCTCCTTCTTTTTTTACAATAAAAAATGGAAGGGTTTCTCTATATGGAAAATTCCTTGGCAAATAATCATCCATATGAATAATCTCAACAGCTTCAATAACTTCATCCCTAATATACTCAATAGCAAATCTACCCTGTAATAAAAAATCATCCTCTATGGAAATATCTTTAGATACTCTAGATGCGAAGTAAAAAGTATTAAAGCCTAAAGATAATAGTATCCCCGTTAAGGCAATCCCTATAACTAATTCAATAAGTGTAAATCCATTATTCCATATTCCTCGATACTTGAAATTTAGCACTTATACCATCCCCTAAAAACTTTACTTCAACGCTATATACTTCATAGTGTTCGAAAATTGAATCTATATAAATCCTGGCCTCCAAATCTTCATTTAATAAATCATCCTTATATTCTATAGAATCTCCACTATTTAATCCACAAAATATATTATTGTTTGTTTCATTGGGATGTTTAATAGTTTGTGCAATCCTTTGAGCTTGATCTATTACAATAGCTCGCTTTTCAATTCTAGAAAGCCCAACTTTTGTAGATGCAATAGATGGAAATACAGTTGAAATTAATAGCCCCATAAGTGCTAGTCCTACAATAATATCAATTAATACAAAGCCTCTTTGTTTCATATCCTACTTGTCCTTTCTTAGACTTATCTCAGAAGTTACAGGTGATACAGCTAATATATAATATTCAGAAGCTTTTTTGATTTTTACAGTCCCAGCATTTCCAATCCTTCCATTTGGGCTAAAAATATAAAAATCAAAGTTTTTATCTCTTATCTCTACTCCATTATTTAACTTTCTTTTTAGTATTTCTTCTCCACTTTTATACTTGATTTCATAAGTATTATTAGCAGCATGAAATTTGGCAATAATTGCTTTATTTTCTGTAATCGCCCTATTCCTAGCTTGCCTTATGTCTTTCTCCAATATCCTCAGTTGTTGATTTTGATTGTAAGTCTTAAACATCTTTGAATTTGGGATTGCTATTGTTAAAAGCAAAGAAAAAAGAGCTAACACAATAAGCAACTCAATCATTGTGTAACCCTCTTTTTTGCTCTTAATTTTTTTTAGTATCTCCATTGATTTAATACATAGAGCATATATGCAGCCTCAGCTCTAGTAATTTTTCTATGCACATTTTGGAAGCTTGGAGACTTGTAAGCCTTTTCAAACATCATTTGTTCTGCTAATATATTCCATTTAAAATTGTAATTATATAAAACTCTACCCATTATTAACTCTACTTCATAATACGAGATTGGATTGTATGGTCTAAAGGTTCTGTCAGGATAGCCTATTACATAGCCTTTTGACAGACTGTAACTAATAATATTACCATAATTTTGAAATTGTGCATAATCTCTAAAATAAGTAGCATTTTCAATATAAGTTGGCAAAGTCCAATTTTCAGCTCTACTTAAAAGAATAAGGAATTCTGCTCTTGTAATATTTTGCTCGGGCTTAAAGGTTCCATCAAGATAAGTCTTTCCTGGATAACCAGTTATAATTCCTCGTCTTACCATAGTTTGGATTTCATCTTTTGCCCAATGATCTCTTATATCAGTTAAAAGTCTAATGCTGTTATCCATAAATACTGCAAATACACTTTCTCTATTAGATAGTGTAGAAGGCAATAATTCTGCAAAAATTACACCTTCTTCTACCCTTGAAGGCACATAAGACCACTTATCATCAACAAACTTATACAATCCAGCCTTGTTTTTATCTCCATAGTAAGGAAAGCTTACTGTTATTGTGTTTTTATCATCCAAAGTTCCTGCCACATTATCAATCTTTATCCCATATACTTCAGAAGCTCGAATATAGGTGCCTAAGGTATAATAATCTGTATTTCTTGTATTTAACGTTACTATCAAAGGCATATAAAATGTCCCTGGTTTAACAGTGATCTTTAGATTTTCCCCAACGCTGAACTCTCCTCCTGCTGGGAGTATTGTAGTAGAAACTGATTTTATAATAGAATCCTCTTGAGATAATTCTCTAAATCTTTCATTGTAAGCCCTCTTATACTCTCTTTTAAAGCTTTGAATAAATGCATCCTCATATTCATAATTTCCAAGTCTTAACCTGTATCTTTCTCTGATTTCAGGTTCACTTAAAAGATCTCGCTCATCATCCATTGACTTTTTATAGAGATAGTCTTTTTCAGCTGCAATAATTCCCATGGCTGTCCCCACTTCTTTACCATCATTAAGACCTTGTTCCATGCTTTCTTTAGCTGGGTCTAAAAGAGCCTCTTCATATGCCTTTTCATATCCTTTTTGGAAAGCTATCTTAAACTCTAGAATAAACGCAATTTCATAGCTTTCAGGCATATCATCTACATTATACATCCTAACTATATTGTTATCCGTTGGGATAGCTTTTCTCCAATCACTATCTCTGCGATTATGAAAATCTTCAAGCGCAAGTGTTTTCCCCAAACTCTCACCTAAGGCCTTAGCATAGTTAATATCTACATCGCCTTTTAAAGCATCTTCATAACCTTTTTTAAAGCCTCTTCTAAAATCACTCGGATCTAGAATATCTCCTTTTATTTCATCATATCTATCAGATCTAGCATATTCTAAATAAGCTTCGTCGTAATCTGAAAAACTAGAATCTATTCCATAAAACTTCTCTCCTTCACTAATACCTAGGTCATAATCTTCGACTGTTGCAAATACGCCTCCTGGTATAATAAGGAGAATTAAAACCATTGTAAAAACCACTATAAGCTTACTATTTTTCATTTTTATCTCCTCCTTATCTATCAACCAAAACTAGTATTTTCCCAACAGGTAATACTTCACCAGGTCTTATATCGTTTTTTTCCATAATTTCATTTTTATAGGTCATAGTCCCATATATCTCTTTAGAAATAGTTGAAACACTATCCCCTGCCTTCACCTCATAAAATATATGTTCAGGTGTTTTTTTCTCCTCTATACTATCTTCAAAATGGTGAGGATAAAAAGCTTCAAGCTTATCAAATATTAAAACCCCAAAATCATCTCTGCCTTCAGGTAACTCATAGTATATATGTGTTATTTTTATAGGGTATTCACCAATATCTCCTGGAAGTGGAATTTCTATGTTACTCCAACCAAGCCATGAAATTCCATCTGACATAAACATATCTATCTCTTCACCACTTTGAGTAAGTGCTTTCATCCCAATTTTACCCGGTCCATATGAAAATGAATAAGCCCAGATTGTAAGGTGTGTTGGTGGATACTTAAGAGTGATGTTAGAACTTGATATATCTACCATTGCAGTGTTCTTTTCTTCTACTCCAACTATATTGTACTCCATTCTAAGTGAAAATCTTCCAGCAACAGCAATTGTGCTTGGTGAAGCTGTTCCTCTTACAAGTGGATTTGAAGAAATAAAATCATAATTTCTTGTTTCAAAGCTGTGTAGTAGATCTCCAATTATTTCAGGTGGCTCATCTGGTAAGTCCGTTCCCTTACCATCACTTCCTGGACCAGTGCCTACTATTGGTCGACCTTCACTATCATAAGAAACTTCTCCATTAGCTCCTGCATAGCCAGCAAAACTGCTAAAAAGAGTTCCTTGATTTAAATTTTCTGCAGTTTGTATAGCTATTATTTCAGAATCAGCATCTGCCAAACCTTCTAGACTATACACCTTTAAGCCCATATTGCCTGCTAAATTGCTATCAGCATTTCTATCAAGAGATAAAGAACTTACCATAAGCCTTCTAGGACTCGATTCAACAGCCCTAACCATATTTACAATACCATCATAGCTACCGCTAAATGGAATGGACATCTCCATATTGTATACATCCATTTCTGAAATAATTTCAGCATTTGGTCTAGTAAAATTTAGGTCAACTATATCAACTTGATCCTCAGGTAAAAGGTCATTTAATAAGTAAATAATTTGAGCCTGGTCTAGAGTTGGAAAGTAATATGAAAGAATTTGATTTCGTTCTCTATTAAGCATTTCCCATTCTTTTTTGATATCATCTTCTTTTCTAAGAGTTTCATTCATATCTTGAATCTTAGCTTCATACTCGTATTTAGCTACCTGTAAATTTTCAAGTTTAGCAGCTTGTGGTTTTAGTACAAATTGATTTCCAAGCCAAGCAATTACCGCTATTGCCAATAAAGTTAAGAGTACTTTTTCACTATTTGTCAAAGGTCTAGTTTTAATTTTGCCAAATATTTTAGTTTGCATCTACTAGCACCTCCCAAAGAGAGATTTCCAAATTATAATTATAGTAACTCTCTACCTCAGAAATATTTGAAATAAACACATCTTCCACCATAGGAAGTTCTGAAAGTCCTTTAGTAAATTCTGCAATAGAATACTTATCCTCTGCAAAACCAGAAATCTGAATATCCCAGCCAGATGCACTCAGATTGCTAAGAAATACTCCTTGGGGTAGTTTAGTATTTATATCCTTTAAAAGAGTATCTCCAATTACATCCCTCGCCTGAATATTTTCATCAAGTGCAATAATCCTTTCTACCTCTGCCTTAAACTCTGCAGTTTCTTCTTCAAAAGCTTTTATTTCATCTACCCTTTTATTTGTCTCAGGGTCTTCAGCAACAGTTCTAAGAGAATTCACTTCTTTATTAAGTGCAGAAATTTTAACTTGATTAAATCCACCCCAAATTATTAATCCTAATAAAACTATAAAGAGAATAGAGTATAAGACAACCATTTTGTCAAATTTAAATTGTTTCTTTTCTATAAAAGGTTCAAAAAAGTTAAGGTCTCTCATTTTTTCACCTCTCTTAGTCTAACAAGTGCTCCAGTTGCATTGGCAAATTGACTTAATTCATTATTAATCTTTACTCGATTAAGGCTTAAGAGCTTAGTAGCATCAATCTCAAAGAAATCTTTAAACATTGTCTCCAATCCAATAATCTGTGAAAAACTTCCATATATAAGAATTAAATCAATCTTATTGCTTAAATCTCTGGTCCTATAATATCTAAATATCATATCAATTTTTTCCATTAAAACAAATAAATTATCACGAAGTATTTCAATAAAACCGATATCAACATTATCAATAGTAGGCTTTAGACTTATATCTTCTAGTTTTTTAATCTTTTCTAATATATCCGATTCTCCCATAAAAGAATAAGCCTTTTTCAATTCCTCTAATATATCGAAAAAACCAAACTCAATAACCCTTGCAACTTTTACATTTCCATCTTCTATAATTGATAATTGCGTAAAAGATGAGCCTAGGTCAATACATGCAATTGTAGATACATCGGGGTAACCTTGATTAATAGTTCCACCTTCTAAAATTAGTTTTGCAATAGCATTGCCATGGTAATCTAAGACACTTGGTTTAAGATTAACATTTTTAAGAAGAGTAAGGTGTGCCTGAATCATAGCTCTTGGAATGCCAACAAGTAAAAGCTGCGAACGGTCAATCCCATCTACTACGGTTTTGCCTAAAGTTAAGTATTTAACTACATAATCTTCAGGATTTATTGGTATATACTCCTCTAGCTGGTATTCAATTATTGAATCAATCTCCTCTTTTAAGGTAGTCGGTAAACTAACCTCTCGCATAATAATAGATGTAGAATTAATAACTCCATATGTTTCTAGCTGTCCAACTCCATTTTCAGATAATGTATTTCTAAGTAAATAGCTAAGCTGGTCTATATCTGTAATCTCACCATCCTGGTATAGACCTTCCGGTAGATCAAGCATAAAGCTTTTATCTACTTGAACCCCTTTCTTTGAATACTTCCCTACAACCCCTTTGATTCTATTAGAACCAAAATCGAGACTAAGGACACTGCTTGATCCGAATA
>CAZRXS010000008.1:0-40334 GCA_964604145.1 uncultured Gudongella sp.
TACGAGCATTTAAGAAAATATAAAAAGATAATTAGAAATTTATACTTTGTTTATATTAAAATAAATTTAAAAGCGAAAAAAATGCACATAAAAATGCTGAATACTCATATTTAGGGTCTACTTCTCTTGCAAGTGCCCAAGTTAAAAATGTTCCACCACCTATATAAACTCCTGACAAAATTTCTCCCGTGATAATCCACCCTACAACAGCTACTAATATGGATAGTATAACTATTATCCTATTTGTCGAATAATGGATATCTATTTTCCTTCCCAATGTAAACATATACTCACCCCTCGTATCTAATTATACCATCATGTAGTTAGAAAATAAGATAATATATTTTTATTGCAGGAATTTATTCAGAGTTATTGACAATTATTATATGTTCTGCTATCGTTAATGATAATCAATATCAGTGTTCAATGTATTTCTTAGCAATACTTCTTATTATAATAAGTGCATTGATTGTAAGAAAAATTACTGGAGAAGAAAAATCTACAAATTATTTTATTATGGAATTACCAGAATACAAAATTCCTAGTATAAAAAGAGCTACTATTTCTATGCTAGATAGAGGCAAGGCTTTTATTGTAAAAGCTAGTACTATAATTTTAGTTTCTAATGCTGTTGTACAGATTATGCAAACATTTAACTGGCAGTTTCAAGTTGTAGCTGAAAATGCTCAGGACACCAGTATACTAGCAACTATTGCTTCTCCCTTTGCATTTTTACTAATACCATTAGGCTTTGGCGTATGGCAATTAGCTGCTGCTGCAGTTACAGGATTTATAGCTAAGGAAAATGTTGTGGCAACTCTAGCAGTAGTTTATGGAATTACAAACTTTATTGATGCAGAAGAATTTGTTCTTATGGAAGGTGCATCAAGTGTAGCTGGAGTAATGGGACTTACATCAGCGGCGGCATTATCCTATCTAGCCTTTAACTTATTTACACCACCTTGTTTCGCGGCTATTGGTGCAATGAATGCGGAGATGGAATCTAAAAAGTGGGTAGTTGGTGCAGTTGCTTTTCAATTAGCTATGGGTTATGTTGTAGCATTTATAATCTATCAGGGAGGAACCTTTATAGAAAGTGGTTCTGTTGGTACAGGGTTTTTACCAGGTCTAGTTGGTGTAGCAGCAATAGTGGCTTATATTGGATACTTAATGAAAAAAGGATCTCAAAAGGCTAGTGAACCTACTCCTCAAAAAGTATAGGAGGTAAAATAATGGGAAATATATTAGTGGTCATTATTATTTTAGCAATTCTAGGTGGAGCAATATATAAACTTTATTGGAATAAAAAAAATAATATAAAATGTTCAGGTTGTACTTCTTGTCCATCAAATGTTAGATGCAATGGTTCGGAGCTAAAAACAAAGATATAGTTTAAATAATATTTAAAAGCTTACGATATAAGCAAAACTTTTCTCTTGAATCAAATTTATTTAATCTTTTTGTGAATTCAGAAAATTAAAACCCAATGAAATATCCTATGTAATATAAGTAATGACAAATACAAAGGAGGATAAATCATTGGGTCAAGTTAGCCAAAATTAAAGGAGATAATATTTAATGGGATTTTTAATAGAAAAATCTAAAATTATAGGAGCAGTAATTATTTTTTTACTCATAATTCATGCTGCATTTGGAAAACCTCGTTGGCAGATAATACCTATATATGTGTCCATAGGAATTTATTTTTTATCGGTAATATTAATAAATACTGATTTAATAAATTTGGCAAACAATATTGAAAAATGGATATTAGGAATTATTATTTTTTTGATTTTCATATCTGTAGTATCTTTAATTATTTTACCACTAGATAAGATACCCGTTCCTAGTGGCAATTACCTGATTGGAACTAAAAGCTATGACTTAGTCGATACATCTAGAAAGGCAGTATATAGTGATGAACTAGATAAAAACAGGAAAATTAAGTTTCAAGTTTGGTATCCTACTGATGCCAAAAATGAATATGAAAAGGGAAAATGGATAGAAGATGGATATGTGGTCACTAGACAGCTTGCAAAAAGTATGCACTTGCCTTTCTTTGTGTTGGATCACACTGCACTTATAAAATCAAATTCTTATAAAGATACTCCTATAAGTAGTGATTTTGAAAAATATCCCATAGTTATCATATCCCATGGGTGGCTAGGGTTTAGAGAACTTCATACAGATTTTGCTGAAGAACTTGCAAGCAATGGTTATATTGCCATATCTATAGATCATACTTATGGATCACAAGGGGTGAAATTTGAAAATGGAGATGTAGCTTATTTAAAAGAAGAAGCGCTTCCAGATGCAGACTCTACTTCTAACTTTGCAAAACATGCTAAAAAATTAGTTGAAACTTATGGAAAAGATGTTATATCAGTACTTGATGAATTAGAAGTATTAAATAAAAGCGAAGATTTTAGAGAAAAACTAGATCTAAGTAGAATAGGATTATTGGGACATTCAACTGGTGGTGGAGGTGATGTATATGCATCTCTTAAAGACAATAGAGTAAAGGCAGTTTTAGGACTTGACGCTTGGGTTATACCTATAGAATCTGAATTCAAAGAGTTTCAATTGTCAATCCCATCTAGGTTTATAAGAAGTAATCAGTGGGCTTCATTTCCAAACAATAAAAGTATAAAATCATTGGTGGGTAATTCTGTAGATTCTAAACTTCTGCAAATAGATGGGACAAGACATGTTGATTTTACAATGGCATATATGTATTCTCCTATATCAAAACTAGTAGGCTTCTTAGGTGATTTAGAAAATAGAAAAGCTTCCAAAATTCAAAGAGACTTTATACTGAGTTTTTTTGATGAATATTTCAAAGATGTAAACAAAGAAAGTAAAAGTTATAGTGACAATATAATAGAAAAATATAAAGAATTGAGGAGTATAGATCTAAATTAGATTAAATCCGTATAATGGTGTAAATAAGAATTTTAAATAAAAAGTGAGCCAAAATGCTCATCCTCGGTTAAAATAAAAGTAACCAAACAAATAAATAACTGAGGAGATGAGCAAAATGGCTCAATTAAATATTACACTGGCGCTTTGTTTATTTTAAGCTTTGGAGTAAAGCTACTAGAAACTCCCACACTCTTTCAGCTGAAGAAATACTTATATGCTCTTTTTCAGTGTGAACATCATATATATTTGGACCAAAGCTAATCATATCAGTATCGGGAAGAATCTCTTTTAATAGGCCACATTCAAGTCCTGCGTGAATTGCGGTTACTTCAGCCTCTTTATTAAATAATTCTTTATAAACTTCAAGGGCTTTATCCCTTATTTTTGAATCTTCTTCATACTGCCAAGCGGGATAATTTCCCTCTTCTGTTGTTTGAGCTCCTGTTCTTTTAGCTATAATTTCAAGAGTATTTAAAACCTCTCTAAGTGAACTGCTTGAAGCTGATCTAACAGATGCTACTATTTCAATAAAGCCATCTTTTTCTTCAATAATCGCATTATTTAAACTTGTTTGTACAAGCCCTTCTATATCCTGTGACATATACATAACTCCATCTGGAATCATCATAATATAATCAATAAGATTTTGGGATAACTTATGAGAATATGCTTTTTCTGCTTTCGTTTGTGATACTTCAATTATTAGACCTGGTTCTTCTACTCTATATTCTTCTTTAAGCTCTTCTGTAAAATCTTCAATAACTCTTTTTGACTCATTGATATTATCAGTTATAAAACTAGCTACAGCCTCATTTGGAATTGCATTATGTTTTATACCACCTGTAAACTTAACAAGTCTTAATTCAGCAATTCTTCTAGTCGTATCTAAAACTCTTCCCATTAGCTTAATTGCATTTCCCCTTTGCTTTATAATTTCCATACCAGAGTGTCCGCCTTTTAATCCTGATATTTTAATTTCCAAAGCATCTTTATTCACAACTTCTTTTTGGATCTTAAATCTAGTAATTTGAGTCCCTCCACCAGCACAACTTACTAAAAATACTCCTTCTTCTTCAGAGTCAATATTTAATAAGGTCTTTCCTTGCAGGTGTGTGTTTTCTAGTGCATGGGCTCCATCCATTCCTGTTTCTTCGCTTGTGGTTATAAGGATTTCAAGTGGTGGATGTTCTAAGTCATTAGAATCTAATATTGCAAGCGCATAGGCAACTGCAATTCCATCATCTGCTCCAAGTGTGGTATCATTTGCTCTTAAAAAGTCGTTTTCTACTATCATCTCGATTGGGTCTTTTCCAAAGTCATGCTGACTATTTTTACCCTTTACACATACCATATCCATATGCCCTTGTATAATAACTGGGTCTAGACTTTCATAGCCCCTTGTTCCTGGTTTTTTAATAATAACATTAAGAAACTTATCTTGGTATACTTCTAGATTTCTTTCTTTAGCAAAGTTTACAAGGAAATCGCTCGCTTTTTTTTCATCATCCGAACACCTTGGTATTTGATTTAAATTGTAAAACCATTTAAATACTTTTTTTGGCTCTATTTGCTCGACATCTAACATTTTCTTCTCCCCTTTGTAATTATATGTAAATGTGAACTATTAAAGTATTAAAAACATTTGCATAGATAAGTCAAATAACTTGGACCTAAAAACACAGGACTGTTATATTTACCAATCCTGTGTTAAAGACTTTATAGTCTATGCATTTACTTGCATTTGTTCTTTAATTAAATCTGCACCTCTTTTCAAAGCTTCTTGATTCATTGGTAGAAGATGCGCTTTTGTCTCTCCAAATACTTTCCCAAATGCTTCATATACTGATTCTACCTTTATTGCCCCAGTAATCTCAATATACGCACCAAGTAAAACCATATTTGCTGCTCTAACGCTACCTAAGTCCATCGCTATATCATTAGCTGGTATATAATAAACATTTAAATCATCTCTCTTAGCCTTTCTTTCAATTAAAGAAGAATTTATTAAGAGATTCCCACCTGAAACTACACTGGACTCAAATTTATCAAGGGAAGGTAAGTTCATTACTACTGCTGTGGTCGCTTCTACTACAACTGGTGATCCTACTGGCTCTGTAGATATAGTGACGTTACAGTTTGCTGTTCCACCCCTCATCTCTGGTCCATAAGATGGTAACCAGGATACATTCTTATCTTCTATCATTCCAGAATACGTTAAAAGTTGCCCCATAGCCATAACACCTTGGCCTCCAAATCCAGCGATAATTAATTTTTCTTCCATATCTATTCTACCTCCTCTGGCTTTTTCATATTTCCTAAAGGATAATAAGGAATCATATTATCTGCTAACCACTTAGTGGCTTCTACAGGAGTAAATCCCCAGTTAGTTGGACATGTTGAAAGAACTTCTACTATTCCAAAACCTTTACCTTCTATTTGCACTTTAAAACATTCTTTAATGGCTTTTTTAGCTTTTCTAATATTTGCTGGAGTATTTACTGCAACTCTCTCAACAAAAGCTGCTCCATCTATAGTTGCCAACATCTCTGAAATCTTTATTGGCCTGCCTTGCGTTCCCTCATCTCTACCACTAGGGGATGTAGTCGTTTTTTGACCAACTAATGTCGTTGGTGCCATTTGCCCTCCTGTCATACCATAAATAGCATTATTTACAAACACTGTAGAGAATTTTTCGCCTCTATGGGCTGCATGAACTATTTCTGCAGTTCCTATCGAAGCAAGGTCTCCATCTCCTTGATATGTGAATACAAAATTATTTGGATGCACTCTTTTTATACCAGTTGCAACTGCTGGTGCCCTTCCATGAGAAGCTTCCTGCATATCACAGTTAAAATAGTCATATGCTAAAACTGAACAACCAACTGGGGCAACCCCTATGGCATCGTCTAAAACTCCTAATTCTTCCATGGCCTCAGCTACAAGTCTATGGATTACACCATGGGTACAACCTGGACAATAATGGGTTTCTTTATCAGTTAATCCTCTTGTTTTTTCAAAAACTATTGCCATTATTTGTCACCTCCTAGTATTTCTTTTACCTTATCCACTATTTCATCTGGCTCTGGTATCATACCGCCTGTTCTCCCATAAAAAAACGTTGGCATACTTCCCTTTAACGATAATTTAACATCATCTAGCATTTGCCCTGTGCTCATCTCTACAGTTAAAACTCCTTTACAGTTTGGGTTTATATCTTCATATGCCTCATTTGGAAATGGATAAAGACTTATCGGTCTAATTAATCCTATCTTATATCCTTCTTTTTCTAACTTGTTTATAGCAGTTTTAGCTATTCTCGCTGGTGTCCCATAGGCACTTATTACTAAATCTGCATCTTCAATATTATATGTTTCTACTCTTTTTTCATTCTCTTGCATCTTTGCAAATTTTGCTTGAAGCTTTACATTATGTTCTTCTAATTTTTCTGCTTGTAAGTACAAAGAGTTAATTACATTGTTTGGTCTTTTGCCTTTTGCCCCAGTTGTAGCCCATTTTTTTTCTGGCAAGTCTGTTTTTGGCTCGTGTTTAAATTCAACTGGTTCCATCATTTGTCCTATCATGCCATCACCTAATATTATTACAGGTGATCTATATTCATCAGCCAAGTCAAAGGCTTCCATAACTAAATCTACCAATTCTTGAATATTAGCAGGTGCTAAGACCAATAACCTATAATCTCCATTACCCCCGCCTCTTGTGGATATAAAATAATCTGACTGCGCTGGTTGAATGCTCCCTAGTCCTGGACCACCTCTCATCATATCAACTATTACACAAGGTAGTTCTGCTCCTGCACAGTATGAAATACCTTCTTGCTTTAAGGCAATTCCTGGACTTGAAGAAGATGTCATAACTCTAGCTCCTGAACCTGAAGCGCCATATACCATATTAATTGCTGCTATTTCTGATTCTGCTTGGACGAATGTTCCCCCAACTTTAGGTAACTCTCTGGACATATATTCAGGGATTTCATTCTGAGGAGTTATAGGATATCCAAAAAAGTATCTACATCCTGCCGCTATAGCCGCTGCTCCAACTGCTTCATTTCCTTTCATAAGAACTTTTGCCATATTAAACCCTCCTTTATCTATAATCTTTCGACAGTAATAACCACATCTGGACAAACCATTGCACAGTTAGCACAGGCAATGCACTTTTCCATTTCAATAACTCCTGCTGGATGATAACCTTTTTTGTTCATTTTATGTGTGTCAAGCGAAATAATCTTCACAGGACATACAGGAACACACAGGCCACAACCTTTACAAATATCTTCTTTAAAAGTTACTCTACCTTGAACCTTTGCCATATTTTATATCCCCCTTTGTTATAACATCCATTCTTTCCGCATATAAAGCTCAATCGGGAAAGCGTTTGCTTTAACCTCTTTAGGTAAGCCTCCTACCAAGGACGCCAAGCAAACATTATATATAATCGGTAAGCCAGTATCCTCTGATACCTCTTTTGCTAAATTATAGCCATTTACAACATCTTCTACTCTTGTGCTCTTAAACATATGGGTATTATTTACTATGCCTGTAATCTGTGCTCTAGCCGTATCCTCAATCCTTCTCATATAGCTTTTAACTGCATCCAGATTTTGCGTCTCTGTCCTATATGCATTTAAAATAAAAAACATATCATATTCATTTTTTTCTAAAAAACCTACATACCTACCTAATGCTCTTGCACCAGCAGGATCGCCCCCTATATCTAAAACTGCTTCATAGCTTTCATCTTGTAAGGGTGATTCTACTTCTCCTGATATAGAAGGTAAATCTACGCTAGATCCTTTTAAAGAACTCCCTATTATGCGTATTCCCTTGGCGGTTAAAACATCTTCTTTTTCTCTACTTCTAAAATAGAGATTAACTACATCTAAATCTACTAAAGCTACTTTCTTGCCTAATTCTGCAAGTTTCACTGCGTAATTAATGCTAAATTCTGTTTTCCCACTTCCATAATGGCCAATTACTATTCTGACTCTTTTGTCATCTAAAATCATTTTTTTCTCCTAACTATATATCTTTGGTGTTTCTTCACCATAAAATATTCGAAGTCCACCTTCAGCTAAAGCTTCTAGTTCATCTTCTCCTGGATATATTGTAACTCCTGAAATAAATTTGACCATTCCTTCTAGCCATCCAGTAAACATATTGTCATGAGCTATTCCACCAGTTATAATTATCTGGTCAACCTCACCATGCAAGACAGCACTGCAAGCCCCTATGTCCTTAGCCACCTGATATGCCATTGCTTTATAAATTAACTCTGCATATTCATCTCCTGATTCTATCCTTTTAACTACTTCTCTTGCATCATTTGTTCCTAAATAAGAAACCAAACCACCGCAACCCTTTAACATCTTCTTTATTTCATCTAGGGTATACTTAGCTGAAAAACATAAATCAACCATATCTCTTACAGGTAGCCCTCCAGCTCTTTCAGGCGAAAAAGCACCTTCCCCATCTAAAGCATTATTAACATCAATTACTCGACCTTTTCTGTGGGCTCCTACTGAAATTCCTCCGCCCAAGTGGGCAACTATTAGGTTTAATTCAGTGTATTTTTTGCCTGATTCTTTGGCAAATCTCCTTGCCACAGCTTTTTGATTTAAGGCATGAAAGATACTTTTCCTTTCAATTTCCTTTAAGCCCGAAATCCTAGCGACATCTTCCATCTCATCTACTACAACTGGGTCAACTATAAAAGATCTGCTATTTGATTCTTTTGCAATTTCATATGCCAATATACCACCTAAATTTGAAGCATGTTCTCCTGAAATTCCTGCCTTTAAGTCCTCTAACATAGGCTTGTTAACTTCATAAGTACCACCTTCTATAGCTTTTAAAAGTCCCCCTCTACCGACAACACCATCTAAATCCTTTAAATCAATGTTTTTTGATTTAAGAAAATCTATTATAATGTCTTTACGAAACTTATATTGATCATATATTCTTTTAAAGGGTCGTAATTCTTCTGCACTATGTCTTAGAATATGTTCAAATAGCATTTTTTCATTTTTATATACTGCAATTTTTGTTGAAGTTGATCCTGGATTTATTATTAGTAAGTCTATATCCTTCATAAATACCTCCTTATTTAGCCATTAGTGTTGCAAGTACTATTGAATTAAACTTGGCTTCTGAGCTATCTGCTCTAGAAGTAAGAACAATTGGATTTTTCGTACCTACTATTAGACCTGCTGATTCTGCATTAGCTAAAAAAGAGAGTGCCTTATATAGTACATTCCCAGCTTCTATGTCTGGCACAAGAAGAATATCTGCATCTCCTGCCACTACACTGTCTATTCCCTTAATCCTAGCAGACTCTTTGCTTATCGCATTATCAAGGGCAAAGGGTCCGTCGACTATGGCTCCTTTGATTTCTCCCCTTTTGTTCATATCAGTAAGCTCTTTAGCATGGACAGTAGCTTCCATTTTCTCAGATACTTTTTCTTTCGCTGCAATAACTGCAAGCTTAGGCATCTTTATACCTAATGAATGTGCTAAAGAAATTGCATTTTCTGCAATTTGTTTCTTCTGTTCTAGGCTAGGCGCGATAATCATGGCAGCATCTGTTACCATAAAGATCTTATGATAAGTAACGACTTCAAATACTGCAATATGGCTAATAATTCTATCCGTTCTAAGGCCAATGTCATGGTCTAGGACTGCTTTCATTATTATTGAGGTATCAACCAAGCCCTTCATTAAGATGCTCGCTTCGCCACTGCTAACAAGTTCTGTTGCGATTCTTGCAGCAAGTGTGATGTCTTTTTCATCTATTAGCTCAATATTTTCTAAATCTAAATGAATATTCTTAGCAATTTTTTCTATGGCATTTTTATCTCCAAGCAAAACTGGTTTTATAAGGCCTTTCTCATATCCTGCTTTAACAGCCTCTAACACATCTTTGTCTTGTGCTACAGCAACAGCTATTTTCTTTGGCCCCTTTTTTAAAGCTAATTCATATAATTCACCAAAATCCCTTACCATTTTTTCACCTCGTATTCATAAATTTTATGCTTTTCTACACCATCTAAAACTCTCTTTGTTCCTAAGTTTAGAGCTTGCATTTCATCTTCACCAGGATAAATTACAAGTGGCGCAATAAATTTTACCATCTTCTCTATATAATCTAATAAATACTCAGAATAAGCTAATCCACCAGTTATAATAATTGCATCTACTTTACCTTTTAAAACTGGTCCACATTGTCCAATTTCTTTTCCTATCTGATAGGCCATTGATTCAAAGATTAATTTAGCATATTTATCATTTTTTTCAATCATTTTTATAACATCTCTTGCATCAAATGTTCCCAAGTAAGACATTAATCCACCTTTTCCTTGCAATTTCTTTTTTATATCTGATTCAGTGTAATCCCCAGAAAAGCACATTTTGACAAGATCGCCAACAGGTAATCCTCCTGCTCTTTCTGGAGAAAAAGGTCCCATTTGATTTGCATTATTTGCATCTATTATTTTACCCTTCTCTATTGGGGAAATCGTTATCCCTCCACCTAAATGGGCAACTATAAGGTTGGTTTTGTATAAGTCTTTATTATGTTCTTTAGAGTATCTGTGACAAACTGCCTTTATATTTAAAGCATGAACCAAGGACCTTCTAGTAATTTCTTTTAAACCTGAGATTCTAGCAATATCTTTAAATTCATCAACTGCCACTGGATCGACTATATATGCTGGTATATCTTCTATATCAGCTATTCCTTTAGCTAGTAGTCCTCCTAAGTTAGAAGCATGCTGACCTTGGATGCCAAGTTTTAAATCCTTAACCATCTCTTCTGTAACAATATAGGTGCCACTTGCTATAGGCCTTATAAGACCACCTCTGCCAACTACCGCGGCTAAGTTGCTAGTCATTATACCTTCAGTTTTTAGCCAGTCTAAAATTATTTCTAGCCGATATTCATACTGGTCAAATACTTGTTCGAAACTCTCTAAATCTTCTAACTTATGATCTAGTGTTTTAGACTTTATTTGAACTTCGCCTCTAAATACAGAAACTTTTGTAGAAGTAGAACCTGGGTTTATTGCTAACACATATTTTTTTTCCATAGCTTACCCCTATCTTTCAATTATATTTATAATAACAGGTGGATTCACTGACTGTATTTCAAAGTTTGGATTGTCATCCCATTTTATCGAAATCTCGTGTTCTCCAGCCTCTAATTCATTTAAATCTATTTTTGGATTTAAGTCTTCAATCTTTATGGTTTCCAATATTGATTCAAAACCATTTATATTTACAATATAGTTTTGATTAAGATAACTTTCATCTAGTTTAAATCTGTCATCTAAATTTAATATTTCTATCTGGTCTCCGGAAAAAGAGATTACTTTATCAACTATTCGTTCAACTTTATAACTAAGAACTACCTTCTGATCCTCATCTAGCAAGCTAACACCTTCTGGCAATTGAAGCTCTAAATCTATAGATTCTTGATCAATTAAGCTTAATATATCAACCTCTTTTGAATATACTTTTGTTATTGTCTGTAAATTTTTGCCCTTTAAAACAACATTTGAAGGTTTTATTTCTATATTAGTAATGGCATAGTCATCTGGCAACTCATTTATTGTAACTAATTCAATAGGAACTTTATAAGTATTAAAAACAGGTACTATTACATCTACCACTGCTTGTTCTTTATCTATACCTCTAACCTCTTCCCCTGCGTTATCAACTACTTTTACTGGCACAGTAACATTTATATCATTTTTTCCGCCTGATACGTCTACCTGTCCTACCGCTCTGTCAACTTCGTTAATCCAGGTTCTAGGCCCACTAACCATTATTCTTTGCGGTTTAAGGGTTATATCTCCCGTTACGTATCCTTCCGTTAAGTCTCCAGTTAGAGTTATTTGTATGGGAACTTCCTTGGTCACAATCTTTTCAAAATTAAACAATACTTCTTGTGGCTCATGGCTTAGTATAGATACTCCAGTTGTTTGACCCAGGAGTCCAACTGTAATTGGCACTCTTGTTTTTCCTTCACTATAACCACTTAAATCAACTTGTGCAAATATACTCCCTGATCTATTGAATTTTTCTAAATCTGATATTTTCCCACTTAAACGCACGCTTATTTTTACTTCATCAGGTTCCATTATTACAAGCCCTTGTCTATCAAGTTCTGAAGTATTTATATAATTTACACTTATGTTCCTATATTCAGGTTCCCTAATGGGATTTGTTGAACTCATCACATAAGACCATAAAAATATAGCTATTATCAATGTTGCTAGCTTTGCAGGTATATCACTCTTCTTTATCTTCATCTTTGGTCCTCCATTTTCTTGTGAAGAGTTGATCTTCTTTTTTTGGTTTATACATATCTAAAAGAATTTTCTTTAATGTCTTTGAGTCTAAATACCTTGATATAGTTCCATTCTCTGCAATAGATATGGCACCAGTCTCTTCAGAAACTATTATCGACAGACTGTCAGATCTTTCAGAAATTCCAATCGCAGCCCTATGTCTAGTTCCTAACTCTTTGCTAATTGTCGAACTATCAGTTAAGGGTAGAAAACAAGCTGCAGCTTTAATAAGATCATCTTTTATTATTACAGCTCCATCGTGAAGTGGTGTATTTGGAATAAATATATTAATTAATAAGTCGCTAGTTACAAGACCACCTATTTTTGTACCGGTTTCTACAACTTCATTAAGTCCTGTTTTCCTCTCAAGCACCATCAAAGCACCTATCTTTTGACGCGACAAAGAAGCGGTAGCTTCAACTATTTCATCTACCACCCTTGATATGTTTTCCCCTCTAATTTCTATAAAAGACTTAGACAAAAATTTGCTTCTACCTATGTACTCAAGTCCTCTTCTAAGCTCTGGCTGAAACACAATTAAGATTGCCAAAGTCCCTACCGTCATAGCATTTGCTAGAATCCAGTTGATTGTATAAAACTCTGCCCATTCACTTAATTTAGTCAACACCAAAAGTATCCCAATACCTTTGATTAATTGCTCAGCACGAGTTTCTTTAATCAATGTAAAAAGTTTATATAAAACTACAGCAACTATTAAAATATCAATAACATCTCTTATTCTCATATTAATAAAGATACCATTTAAAAATTGCAAAATACCACACCTTTTTATGTGTCCTATTTATATTATACATTAAACATCTTAAATTTGTTAACAATTATGGATTATTAAGGGTATTTAGTGTATCGAATTTTGATTTTTTCAGTCTTTCAATTGTCTTTTCAGAAAAATCTATATCTAACTCACCATTTAAGGCCTTTTGAATGGGAATTATATAATGAGTATATTTTTTATTTTCCCATTCCCTATAAACCCATGTAGGCTCATAGTTTATCTCTTCTAAACTTGTATGTCCTGTTTCATTATCCTTTGTTATTTTTGCACGAAAGATAACTCCATCTTCTGTATAACTTACACCCATAGTCTGATAACTCTGATTAGAAATAAAATTACCCATAGAATATACTACATAGCCAAAGCTACTTTCTGATACTACTTTTTCTGCTTTTTGAATAACGTGTGGGTGACTTCCTAAAATTAAGTCTACACCAAAATCAGTTAAAGAATTTGCGAGTTCTTTTTGTGCTTCTGATGGTTCCCTATGGTATTCATTACCCCAGTGAATGTATAAGACTATAAAATCTACATTTTCATTATTTATGCTCTCAATATCTTTTTTAATATCTTCAATACTGATTAAATTTATCATTCTTGACCTATCTTCATTGCTTAATAGAGAATCTAATCCATTTAATCCATAAGTATATGAAAATAGACCTAACTTTATCCCTTCTTTTTCTACTATTACAAATGGCCTTCTCTCTTCTTTACTTGTCCCAATATAGTCTAGACCTCTATTTTCGATTTCATTAATAGTATTTATAAGTCCATTTTTCCCACCATCAAGAGAATGGTTATTCCCTGTAACTAGAATATCAAACCCAGCTGTTTTTAACGCATCTAGAGTTTCTACTGGACTATTAAATCTTGGAAAACCTTTAAATCCTTTTTCATTCCCACCTATAACAGTTTCTAAATTTGCAATAGCGATATCAGCCTCTTCTATATATGGCTGAATATATTTAAAAGAAGGGTTAAAATCAAATCCGCCGTCTGCTAGTTTTGCCCCATTAATCTGTGGAATATGAAATATAATATCTCCTACGGCTAGTATTTCAATCTCTGCTGTTTTAGGTGGTTCAATAATTACTTCTTCTATTTCCGGCTCTACTTTACTATTATCAATTTCTGCCTCTACAAGACTCGGGGCAAATGAAATATATTTATCAACCACAATAAAACTCAAAGCAATAAGGGTTAATACAAGTACAATAACAATTAATGAGCGTTTCATTATATAACCTCACCTTTCTCCTATACTCTTATTTTACATCTAATTCTCTTTTACTGCAACGGTTGAAATCTCTTTATATTCTTTTGAATTATTAAAAAAATCCCAAGTGCAATTATCAAATCCCCCACACTTACTACTTTTGGAAAAAGGTATTTTAAAGGGATAATATCTGATAAAATTTTCATTTTTGTAGTATCATCTATAAGTGTATGGGTTACTACTAGCTTGTCTTTTAAAAGTACAAACTGTTTATTTAATCCTAGTTTAATAAGGGCATTCCCATTAACTGGCATTTTCCCATTATTAAGTGCTATGGGCATAAGGTTTAATAAAAATCCAGCTGCTAATAGGATTCTGTCAAAATTAAAAGCTTTATACACTATGCCAGTTATCATTAAGAGGGAGGAAATTGTCTGAATGTAGACCAAAGCTTTATATAAAAATATATTTCCTCTTGAAATTAAAAACACTGATAAGTAGGAAATAATAAATCCTAATAGGATGAAAATCCATCCATCTACAGGTGTGTAGACCAAGTTTTTTATTTTTCCTCCTCTTATTTTCCCTACTATTAATGAAATTAATACAGTTTCTATTAGCATCTTTTTTCTCCCCAATAAAATAAACATAGACGCCCAGGTGGGCGTCTATTTAGTAAGCAACAAATACTGATCTTTTAGCTTGGCATATTGGACAAATTTCTTCTTCTCCAGTAAGAGTAATATAGCCGCAAATTGGACATAGCTCAATCACATTTGCTTCTAGGTCAGACCCAGCATCAACTGCTTCTTTAGCTTCTATGTAACAATCTGCATGTACCTGTTCAGCTTCTACAGCATATTTCATTGCCCTAATTGCTTCTTTTTCACCTTGCATCTGGGCTACACTTATATAGGCTGGATACATTTGTAAAACTTCAAACATCTCCCCTGCAATACCTCCAGCTAGGTTTTCTGATGTAGTACCTAAACCAAATTCTCCACCTGATAAAACTGAGAAAGGTCCAGAAATATCTTTCAACGCTTTAAAATGAAGTGTTGCATGAACTTGTTCTGCATCTGATGTTGCCATAAATAACCTTGCCACAGTTGGGAAGCCGTCTTTTTTAGCCTTATCCGCCCAAATTCTGTATCTCATATGAGCTTGACTTTCGCCACCAAAAGCAGATCTTAAATTATCTTGTGTCATAGCATTCATAAATAAACCCTCCTTTAAAATAGCCACATTTCTTGTATTCTAACTAATATAAAAGATGGAACAGTTCCATCTTTTATATTATTATACATTATTATTCTCTTAGAGTCTATATAAAAAGATTGACATTTGAATCATCAGCAGCATCTAAATAAGTTGCAACTCCCCCTATTTCAACCCCATCAATAAGTTCTTCTTTAGTAATGCCCATTACATCCATAGACATCTGACAAGCTACAATTCGTATACCTGAATCAATTCCTGTTTTTATCAAATCTTCTAAAGAAGAAATATTTTTATCATTCATAACTTTTCTTATCATCTTAGGACCCATTCCTGCCATATTCATTTTAGATAAACCTAGCTTCTGGCTTCCTCTTGGCATCATTTTACCAAACATAGTCGCCATAAAGTCTTTTTTTACACTTACTGGCTCTGGCTTTCTTAAAATATTTAATCCCCAAAATGTAAAGAACATAGTAACATCATTTTCCATAGCTTTTGCTCCATTGGCAATTATAAATGAAGCTATTGCTTTATCTAGCTCTCCACTAAATACAACCATTGTCTTTTCTTTTTTAAGTGAAATATCCCTTTGAACTGACCCAGCTTCTTGTGCTATTACTTGTGCTTGGCCTTTTTGAACTTCAACGATCCATTTATTATCTGCCTTTTCATCACAGATAAATGTATTTCCTGTATTATTACACCATGCTTTTATATCACTTGTAAAACCAGGATCTGTTGATGACACTTCCAGCACTTCACCTTCTTTAAGGGTTTTCATTTTCTCTGATACTTTTATTATCGGCCCCGGACAAGATAAACCACAAGCATCAAGCTTAATAGTCTCCCCTGCCGGGGTTACTACTTTCCCACAGTTGCTTCTTGCACCCCCGAATCTGAAAATGTTTGTGGACTTGAATCTAAGGGTGTTTTATCTTTCATATAAAGTGTTTTATAAGTTTTAAAACCACCAACCAAGTTTTTAGATTTAAAGCCATGTTGTTTTAAAATTCTATCTGATAAATATCCCCTCAATCCTATTGAACAAAGGATTATATAATTAGTATCTTTATCAAGTTCATCTATTCTGTCACGTAGCTCTTCAATTGGTATATGGACCGAACCTTCAATTGTGCCTAGGTCTCTTTCCACTTGTTTTCTAATATCTAAAACAACATAGTCCTTAGGATCTAATTCTACAAATTCTTGGCAAAGAATTTGGTCTGTCATATCCTTCATCAAGTTATCTGCAACAAATCCAATCATATTTACAGGATCTTTTGCTGAAGAATATGGAGGTGCATATCCTAGCTCTAACTCAATTAAATCTTGGACTGTTCCATTTAATCTTATCACTGTAGCTAAGACATCTATTCTCTTATCAACGCCATCATAGCCAACTATTTGAGAACCTAAAACTTTGCCTTCTAGATCAAATAATAATTTTATTGTCATTGGAAGCCCACCAGGATAGTATTCAGCACTTGAGTTTACATGTATAAGTGCTATATTATAGTCTTTTTTATACTCTTTACCTAGTTTTATTAAAGTTTTTTCATTTACGCCAGTGCTTGCAACAACTAAATCAAAAACCTTAGCAATACTAGTACCTTGCGTTCCTTTGTACTCTTCTTTATATGGCCCGAGTATGTTATTTGCTACAATTCTACCTTGCTTATTTGCAGGTCCTCCTAGTGGAACCATGGTTTGAACCTTATTGACAAAGTCTTCCACTTCAATAACATCACCAACTGCATAAATTGAATCATCAGAGGTTTTTAAATGCTTATCCACCACTATACCGCCACGCTGATTTTGAACTAAACCTGCTTCTTTAGCTAGTTCTCCATTTGGTCTAACCCCAATTGAAAGGATAACAATATCTCCATTTACTTCTTCTCCCGATTGGAGTGTTATTTTAGTAGTTCCATTTACATATTCAAATTTACTAACTCCGTCTTTAAGATGAAGATTGACTCCCTTAGCTAGTAGGTGCTCATGGACTATTTCAGCCATCTCAAAGTCTATAGGCCCCATAACTTGATCAAGCATCTCAACTATAGAAACTTCCATTCCCAAGGCATGTAAGTTTTCTGCCATCTCTATTCCTATAAAACCTCCACCAACTACAACAGCCCTTTTAGGTTTTTTCTCATCAATATGTGCTTTTATTGCATCAACATCAGGAATATTCCATAAGGTAAAAATATTTGGTGAATCAATTCCTGGTATTGGTGGTTTTAATGGTCTAGAACCAGTAGATAATAACAAATAATCATAACTTTCATTGTAGATTTCACCGGTTTTTAAATCCTTAACTTCAACATATTTTTCTTCTCTGTTTATTTTTGTTACTTCAGATAAGTTTCTTACCACAACACCATATTTATCCATAATTATTTCTGGTGTTTGAACAATAAGTTTTTCTCTTTCTTCAATAACTCCTCCTATATAATAAGGAAGCCCGCAGTTAGCAAATGATATAAACTCTCCTCTTTCTAATAAAACGATTTCAGCTTTTTCATCTAACCTTCTTAATCTTGTAAGAGCAGTTGCTCCTCCAGCTACGCCGCCAACAATTACCACTTTTTTTGTCAATTTAATTCCTCCTCTAAATCAAATAATAAATTAATTATACTCTTTACCTCCTCATTAACCACTGAATAATATATCTCAGTTCCTCTTCTTTCATTCTTAACTATTCCAGCTAATCTAAGCTTTGAAAGATGTTGGGACAATGTAGACTGAGGCACATCCAGACAGTATTGCATAAAAGAAACGTTGTTTTCTCCATTTCTTACAAGGCCTCTTATTATACACAATCTAATGGGATGACCTAAAAGTTTTAGCAAGGAAGCTTTGTCTTCCATTTCTTTTGGATTGATCTTCATCTAATTCCCCCTTATATATCCTTATATTTATATATTAGAATATCAAGATATAATAGTCAAGGATTTTTTACTTTTAAAAAAAATAAATAGATACAAGAATTGTAGTAGTTTGCCACTTATCCTGTATCTATTTAAGTTCTAAAATTCTCTATATGTTCAATATACTATTATCTTGCTCCTAATTCTTTATCTACCATCATAAGACCATGGAAGTGGTTTTCTACTCCCTCAAGCTTAAATATAATATCTTCCATGCTATTTTCTTCTTCTAACTGTTCTTCTACAAACCACTGAAGAAAACCTATTGTTGGATAATTATTCTCTTCTTTTGCCATATCTAGTAAATCATATATTCTAGTTGTAACACTTTTTTCATGATTTAGTGCAGTTTCAAATACCTCTAAAAATGAGCTATAATCATTCTTAGGTTCGGGTATAGCTTGAACAGTTACTCTACCGCCCATATCATTTATAAAGTCATAAAACTTCATTGCATGCTCATATTCTTCTTTAGCTTGTTCATTTAAAAAGTGTGCCATACCTTTCATATTCTCAGATTCACAATAAGCAGCCATCCCCACATAGTAATAACCCGATAACATTTCATAATTGAATTGATCGTTTAAAGCTTTCATTAATTTTTCATTCATTTAATTACCCCCATTATTTTATAATTTTATCAACTTAATATTTATTACCCTAAATATAGATATCTAATCACAGGCTAAATTAATTGTAATCATTACATTTTTCTTATGTAATACAATGTAAGAATAAAACTTGGATTAGCTGTAAACAGGCATATTAATCTATTTAATTGGGTTGTTTTAAATTATTGGATTGTACACAGCATATACACTATAAATATTTATACCCGAATCTGATAGCATCTTTATTATAATCGGTATAGATTGGACTAAAATACCTAATTCAACACCATTATACTTATATACCACCTCTGATTTGTCAACAATTCTAGAACCGTCTAATATATCCATAAGCTTTTGCTTTACATATGGAGTATCCATTTCTCCAATAAGGAAAAAAACTTTTGTTTTCTTTCCAGAATAATCCTTATAGTCTATCCTGTTTATAAGTAATATGTTATTCATCACACATCTCCTTTGTGCCTTCTTATGGTATGATACCCTAATTTGATAAGTTAAACACTTTTTTAAAAGAGATTGAAAATAGGGATTTTTAAGATTACAAGTTTATAAAAAATATAACCACCCAATATCCCCCCTATTATATCAGTTGGCCAATGGACTCCTAAGGATATCCGACTAAAGCCCATTATAAGTATATAGCTAATAGCCACACCATAAGCATACTTTTCCTTCTTTTCAGATTTTCCTTTTGAATATATGTATGCAAATGTTAAAAACATAGTTGTTGAAACCATAGTGTGCCCACTGGGATAGCTAAGTCCACCTTGTTCGACTAAAAAATACTCTAATGGTCTTGTTCTTTGAAATACTGCTTTTAACAAATAATTTACTATAAAACTGCCTAAGGAAGATGTTAAGAGTAAAACTGATATATAATATCTTTTTCTTATTAAGAAATAAGCGATAACCATAGCCATTACTGGAAATAAAAATACTTCTGATCCTAAAAATGAAACAATTGCCATAAATGAAAATAGCCTTGTGCTTAAAGTCTCTTTAATCCAATTCAAAAGCCATATATCAAATAAAATTCCTTTATCGCTATTAAATACAAGAATTCCTAAAAAAATAAATACTACAATACTTATAATTAGTCCTTTTTCTTTAGATTTAATCATCTGCCCTCCTCTTGTATTTAAAAGACGACGAGAAAACTCGTCGTCTAATGCTATCTTCTTCTCTTCCTTTTAGGTGCAATGTGAATAGCTGCATCATCCAATCCTAAAGTTGCCTCAAAAAAAGCTTCAGATAATGTTGGGTGAGCATGGATAGTTCTTTTTATAGCTGCTACATCCAGATTGTTTGAAATCGCCAAAGCCCCTTCGTGAATCAGGTCATTAGCATGTGGCCCTAAAATATGAACACCTAAGATTCTATTATCTTCATTTGAAGCTATTATCTTTACTATTCCATCTGTTTCTCCAAGAGAAAGAGCTTTGCCATTTGCAGAGAACATAAACTTACTTGTTCTATAATCTACTTGTTTTTCCTTAAGTTGTTCTTCAGTATAGCCTACTTGTGCTACTTCAGTCATTGTAAAGCAACAAGATGGCCAGTGTTCCATAACTATATCCTGAGTGTGACCCATTATAGTTTCAACAACATATTCAGCCTGGGCAGATGCCACATGAGCAAGCTGAATCCCCTTAGAATTAACATCCCCTATTGCATATATGCCTGGGACAGTTGTTTCATAATGATCATCAACTTCAATGCCCTTAGTGGCACATTCTACTCCTACAGCCTCGAGATTTAACCCCTCTATAAGAGGTGCTCTTCCTGAAGCTATTAGCACATAATCTCCAAAAACTTCTATCTCTTCATCTTTTTCTTTGTATTTGGCAATAACTTTTAGTTTTCCTTCAAACTCAGAAATTTCTTTTGCTCTTATGTCCACATAAGTTTCTATACCCTGTTTTTTTAAGATTGGGGTCATTCTTTTAGAAATCTCTTTGTCTGCATCTTTTAACATTCTAGAAGCAAGTAAAATTACATTTGAACCCAGTTCCTTGTAAATACTGGCAAACTCAACTCCGATTACACCACCGCCAACTACTATAAGAGTTTCAGGTATATGGTCTAATTCTAAAATATCATCAGATGTTATTACGCCTTTTAATTCTACTCCCTTTGTCTCTGTCATTTGAGCCCTTGAGCCGGTTGCAATTATTATATTATCTGCTGTAATTTCTTGTGTCCCACCCTTATTTAATTGGACTAAAAGTGTTTTTTTGTCTTTAAATGATGCTTTCCCATTTATTAGCTCTATATTTGGATAAGATGAAATCAGCTTTTCAATGCCGCTTACAAGGTCATTTACTACCCTATTTTTTCTTTCTAATAAATCTTTTCCATCTAAAGAATATCCCTCTACTTTTATTCCAAACTTCTCAGAATGTTTTAAAGAAGACATTATTTCAGCATTTCTAAAATAAGTTTTAGTAGGGATGCACCCTCTGTTAAGACAGGTGCCCCCTATTTCTCTATTCTCAATCAAAATTACTTCTGCTTCCATCTGTGCTGCCTTGATAGCTGCAACATAGCCACCCGGGCCAGCACCAATTATAGCTATCCTCTTTGTCAAAAAATCACCCCTAGCCTTCGTATTTAACGATGATATCTCGTGCTGCTTTAACTTCATCAGGTCTTCTAACAATGGTGTTATGCGGAGCTGTTTTCAGCATTTGAGGATCGGTTTCTGCTTCTTTTGCTATCTGAATCATAGCTTCTATAAATTCATCTAATGTTTCTTTGCTTTCTGTTTCAGTTGGCTCAATCATCATTGCTTGATTAATTATCAATGGGAAGTAAATTGTTGGCGGATGGAATCCTAGGTCTAATAATCTCTTAGCAATATCAAGAGTTGTAACCTCACTTAAGCTACTGCCCTTTAATCCTCCAAAGACTACCTCGTGCATATATTGGGTGTCAATTGGTAGATAGTAGTAATCTTTTAACTTACTCATAATATAGTTGGCATTAAGAACTGCCCTTGTAGAAGCTTTTTTTATTCCATCTCTGCCCATTGATAGAATATATGTGTATGCTCTTACTAGAATTCCAAAGTGTCCATAAAAATCTTTAACCTTCCCAATAGATTTTGGATAATCATAATCTAAGAAATACCTTTCTCCCTGTTTTTCAACCATAGGCACTGGCAAATAATCTAGCAGGATATTTTTAACTCCTACTGGTCCCGAACCAGGTCCTCCACCACCATGTGGTGTTGAGAATGTCTTGTGAATATTGTAATGAACCACATCAAATCCCATATCTCCGGGTCTTGCATGCCCCATAATAGCATTCATATTGGCCCCATCGTAGTACAATAATCCACCTGCATCATGGACTATCTGAGCAATTTCTTTTATTCCTCTATCAAATAGGCCTAAGGTGTTTGGATTTGTTAACATTAATCCAGCAGTATCATCTCCAACAACCGCCTTAAGTGCTTCTAGATCTACCAAACCGTCTTTTGTTGATTTTATTTCCACAATTTTATAACCTGCCATCGCTGCAGTTGCTGGATTTGTACCATGTGCTGAATCTGGTACAATTATCTTATTTCTCTTCTCATCTCCTCTATCCTCGTGATAAGCTTTTATTAGCATTGCTCCTGTAAGTTCGCCATGGGCTCCAGCTGCAGGTTGTAAAGTCATTCTATCCATTCCAGCTATCTCACAAAGTGATTTTTCAAGTTCATACATTAGCTGCAGTGAACCTTGTATGCAATCCTCTGGTTGTAATGGATGGATATTTGCAAATCCATCATATCTTGCAGTATCTTCATTTATTTTAGGATTGTATTTCATAGTACAAGATCCAAGAGGATAAAATCCTGTGTCTACTCCATAGTTTTTACTAGATAAATTAGTATAGTGCCTTATAACATCTACCTCAAATAATTCAGGCAAATCTAATTCATCTTTATTTATAAATTTTTCTGGTATAAAATCTTTAATTTCTTTATCCTCAATATCAAGAGCTGGTAACATATAGGCTTTTCTACCTGGCTTTGAAAGTTCAAATATTAACTTCTCATAGTTTCTCATTACATCCCCTCCAATACACTGGTAAGTTTATCAATTTCATCTTTAGTTCTCTTTTCGGTTACTGCATAGAGAACTCCACCTTTAAATTGGGGATATGATATGCCTAAATCGTAACCTCCGATAATATCTGCTTTTCTTAGCTCTTCGGTTAAGTGAGTAGTGTCTATGTCTGAAGTTACTGCAAATTCTTTAAAGAACGGCTTATCAAAAAGTGGTTTATACTTACCTGATTTTGTAATTTGTTCAAATGCATAATGAGCTTTTTTAGTACTCTGTTCTGCAACTTCTCGCAAGCCTTCTTTACCAAGTGTTGACATATAAACAGCAGCAGCAAGAGAGTTAAGCCCTTGATTAGAACAGATATTTGATGTAGCTTTTTCTCTTCTTATATGTTGTTCTCTAGCAGTTAAGGTCAATACAAATGATCTTTTTCCATCTAGGTCTTCGGTTTGACCAACTATTCTTCCTGGAATCTTTCTTATATAAGCTTTATTAACAGCCATAAATCCTAAATAAGGACCTCCAAAACTTAAACTCATTCCCATTGGCTGGCCTTCTCCAACTACTACATCGACTCCTAAATCTCCTGGTTTCTTTAATATACCTAATGAAATTGGATCGACAGAAGCTATAAACAATGTCTTTTTACCTTTATGAGCAACTTTGCCCAATTCCTCTAAGTCTTCAATAATGCCAAAGAAGTTTGGACTCTGTACTATTACAGCAGCTGTCTCATCGGTTACCAATCCCTCTAAAGCCTCAATATCTGTTACTCCATCTTTTATATCTACTTCTATAACTTTTATATCTTGTACATGTGCGTAGGTTTGAAGAACCTTTCTAGAATCTGGACTTAAAGATTTAGAAACGATTATTTGATCTTTTTTAGTAACGGCAACTGCCATTAGTGCAGCCTCCGCAACTGCTGTTCCGCCATCGTATAAAGAAGCGTTTGCAGCATCCATTCCGGTTAAATTTGCTATTAAAGTTTGAAATTCAAAAATATACTGTAGAGTACCTTGACTTATTTCAGGTTGATAAGGAGTATATGATGTATAAAACTCACTTCTTGAAATAATATGGTCTACTATTGATGGTATATAGTGGTCATATGCTCCTGCTCCAAGAAAACTAGTAAGTTTGCCTAAAGAGCAGTTCTTATCGGCCAACTCTTTTAAATATCTTGTAACTTCCAATTCACTCTTTGCCTTTGGCATATCGAGTTCTTGTCCAAAATAAACATCTTTAGGAATATCATCAAACAACTGGTCAAGACTTTCCAAACCAATTGCCTCTAACATTTCCTTTATATCTTCAGGTGTTGCTGGTAAATATGGGTGCATATTATTCCTCCTCAGCTAAAAACTTTTCGTAATCCTCACTAGTCATTAATCCTTCAAGTTCTGCTTTGTCGGTTACTTCAATTTTTACTAACCAGTTTTCAAATGCATCTGTGTTAAGTAAAGCTGGGTCATCTTCTAATTCTTCATTGATTTCAACGATTTTTCCACCAACTGGTAGATAGACATCTGAAGCTGCTTTTACAGATTCAACAGCTGCAAATGCTTCTTCTTTTTCAAATTCATCTCCAACTTCTGGAAGTTCAACATAAACTATATCTCCTAGTTGATGCTGAGCAAAATCTGAAATACCTACAAGTGCGATCTCTCCTTCTGCCTTTACCCATTCATGGTCCTTAGTGTAATACAATCCTTTAGCTACTTTCATCAATAATCCCTCCAAATTTTTATTATTTTAGAAACTTCTTGCTAATAACTTTAGCTTTTGCAAATTTATTTCTTATTTTAACATCTAATTCAGTGCCTAATTCAGTAAACTCAGTTTTAATTAAGGCATTTCCAATTACTTTTCCTAATGTAGGACTCTTATAGCCTGTTGTAATATGTCCAATTTTTTCTCCATCTTTGTAAACTTCATATCCTTCTCTTGCAATTCCTCTATCAATTAATTCTATCCCTGCAAGCTTTCTCTTTAAACCTTCATTCCATTGCTTGTTTAGTGCTTCTTTTCCAATAAAGTCTGTTTCTTTATCTAATTTTACAAAATATTTGAATCCACCTTCTAAAGGAGTAATAACATCATCTATCTCATGTCCATAAAGAGGTAGTGAAGCTTCAAAGCGGAGTGTATCTCTACAACCAAGACCTGTCGGTTTAATACCGAATTCCTCGCCAGCTTTCATAATTTCTTGCCATACTTTTACTATACCTTCATTATCACAATATACTTCAAAACCATCTTCACCAGTGTATCCAGTTCTTGATATCATACAGTTAACTCCAGCAATATTCACATCTCTTTTCAAATGGAAATTTTTGACTGATGATAAATCATAATCTGTTAGTTTTTGAAGTGTCTTTTCTGCTAAAGGCCCTTGTATTGCAACTTCTCCCACTTCATCAGAAATATTCTCTAGCTCTACTTCAAAGTCTCCTTTGTGATCTTGAATCCATTTCCAATCTTTGGCTGTGTTTCCAGCATTTACAACTAAATAAAGGAAATCTTCGGCATAACGATAAACTAATAAGTCATCTACTACGCCACCAGACTCGTTACACATAAAAGTATAAATTATTTGGTTGTCGGCTATTGAGCTTATATCGTTTGTCATAAGATAGTTTACAAAGGGTATGGCATCCTTGCCCTTTACTGTAATCTCTCCCATATGTGATACATCAAACAATCCAACAGCATTTCTAACAGCTTGGTGCTCTTGTACAAGTCCTTCATATTTTACTGGAAGTAACCAACCTGCATAGTCAACTACATCTCCCCCCAACTTTATATGTTCTTCATACAATGGGGTTTTTTTAGCATCCATATAATCACTCCTTTTTTATATTTGTGGTATAATCGGATTACTACAACTTATCTACCCTTTAAATTATATATTAAACTAATATAATCTCTTTTAAAAGCTAAATATTAGGGTTGTAAGTTAGTATTTTTTAATCAATAAATAAGGAGGTTTTACTATGCAATACCGTTATATCAGCAAAGACAAATTAAAAGTTTCACTATTAGGATTAGGTTGTATGCGATTTCCTATAATTAATAATGACCCATCACAAATTGATAGAGAAAAGGCCTTTGAAATCTTAGATTATGCTTTAGAAAATGGAATCAATTATTTTGACACAGCCTTTCCCTACCATGGTGGTAAATCAGAGGAGCTTGTTGGGGACTTCTTTGAAGAATATAACAGAAATCAATTCTATTTAGCAACAAAAAGCCCCGTTTGGCTTGTTGAAAAACATAAAGATTTTATGGATTATTTAGACAAACAACTTGTGAATTTAAAGACTAACTACATTGATTTTTATCTATTACACTCTCTAAATAAAAAGTCTTTTGACAAAATAAAGACTTTAAATTTTAAAAGATTTATTGAAAATGCGAAAAGGGATAAAAAAATCAACTATATTGGATTTTCTTTTCATGATGAATACGAAGTCTTTAAAGAAATTATTGACTCATACCCTTGGGATTTTTGTCAGATTCAGTTAAACTATATGGATAAATATTATCAGGCAGGTTTAAAAGGTCTGCGTTATGCAGAATCCAAAGGAATTGATGTGGTAATTATGGAGCCTTTAAAAGGGGGTAAACTTGCAAGTGCACCCAAAGAAATCAATGAGATTTGGGGTAAGTCAGAAATTAAAAGAAGTAATCCTGAATGGGCGCTTAAGTATTTATATTCACTTTCTGGTATATCTGTTGTCCTAAGTGGAATGTCTACTCTAGATCAACTTAAAGAAAACATAGGTCTTACAAGTAAGGCAGATATTTTAGGACAAGAAGATTTAAACTTAATAGAAAAGGCAGAAAAAATATATAGATCAAGGACAAAAGTCGGCTGTACTAGCTGCAACTACTGTATGCCATGCCCATCTGGTGTTGAAATCCCAAGTATATTTGAATTGTATAACAACAAGTCAATATATGGGACAATCAATGAATCAAAAAAATCATATAAGGATTTTATTGCTACAAATAAGAGTGCATTAGAATGCATTGAATGTGGTCTTTGTGAGAAAGCCTGCCCACAGAATTTATCTATTATAGCTCTACTTAAGGATGCACATGTAGATTTGGCTTAAATTTAATTAAATCAATTGTTTGTAAATATATGAATAATATAGGGAAAGAGCGGGAAAGCTAAGCTCTCCCCTGTGAATACTGTAATCTCAACTGGTAGGGGTAAACGACTCTGTTTACCCGCCTTGCCAAGGTTAATCGGATGGACAGAGTCGTCCATCCCTACGATAACGAATTCCTTACGGCGCATTATTACACTATTTTAATAAATAAAAACCCACCAAGAAGTATGTCTCCTTGGCGGTTAATGGTTTTCATAAATATATAATTATCTCTTGCTGAATTGTGGACTCTTTCTCGCTTTTTTAAGACCGTATTTCTTTCTTTCTTTCATTCTTGGATCTCTTGTTAGATGTCCAGCTTTTTTAAGTAGAGGCCTTAATTCTCCATCTGATTGAATCAATGCTCTTGCAATACCATGTCTGATTGCTCCTGCTTGACCTGTAAATCCTCCACCGTGTACATTAACAAATACATCATATTTATCTATTGTATCTGTTAAAGTCAAAGGTTCTTTTGAAATTACTTTAAGTGTCTCATAATTAAAAAATTCATCAATATCTCTATTGTTAATAGTAATTTTACCATTACCAGGTAATAACCTAACTCTTGCAACTGAAGTCTTTCTTCTTCCAGTTCCTATAAATTGTGTCACTGCCATTTACAGTCCTCCCTTCTTTTCCATATTCATATTAAAATTCGTATAACTCCGGTTTTTGCGCTTCGTGTCCGTGTTCTGTTCCTCGGTAGATTTTAAGTTTTCTATACATCGCTCTACCTAAGCTGTTTTTAGGTAACATTCCTTTTACTGCAAGTTCAATTATTTTTTCTGGATTTTTCTCCATCAACGTAGAATATGGAATTTCCTTTAATCCTCCTGGATGTCCTGTATGATAAACGTGTTTCTTTTGTGCTAACTTTTTACCTGTTAATTTAACTTTATCAGCATTTATAACAATAACAAAATCTCCAGTATCAACATGTGGTGTAAAAACAGCTTTGTTTTTACCCCTAAGAATTGTTGCAATCTCAGTAGCCATTCTTCCCAATACTCTATCTTCTGCATCTATTATTAACCATTTTCTCTCAACATTATTGGCATTTGCCATATAGCTTTTCATTTTACTTCCCTCCTTACAAGAACATTTGTATAGGTGTCTAGTGAAAAGTTTCCGGGCTCTTTATTAAACACTCTTATACATTTTAATACAAGCGTTAACCAATGTCAAGTTGGATTTTACTAGCATTTGCACCTCTTTTTATAGGTAATTATCCTATATATCTACTTCCAATTATAGCTCCAAAAAAAACTACCATACTAGCTAATGTAATATAATCTCTGGATCTTAATTTTAATTCATTTAACCTTGTTCTGCCTTCTCCACCCCTATAACATCTAGCCTCCATAGCTGTTGCCAATTCATCTGCTCTCCTAAATGCATTTATAAAAAGTGGTACTAGTAAAGGTACCAAGTTTCTAGCCCTTCGTAAAATATTCCCTGATTCAAAATCTGCCCCTCTTGCCATTTGAGCTTTCATAATTTTATCAGTCTCTTCAAGTAGTGTTGGTATAAATCTAAGTGCTATGGTCATCATCATAGCGAGTTCATGAGCTGGTAATCCAAGCTTTTTAAATGGTGAAAGCAATCTCTCTATTCCATCTGTAAGTGCTATTGGAGAAGTAGTTAGTGTTAAAAGAGATGTTCCTGTAATCAGGAATATCAGCCTTAATGCCATAAATACTGATTGTCTTAAACCCTCTTTTGTTATTGTTAAAGGACCTAATGACAATAAAACTTCTCCTTTTGTTAAAAATAAATTTATTGCAAAAGTTATAAGGATTATAAAAAGGAGAGGCCTTAATCCTTTTATTATAAATTTTAACGGCAATCTTGCTACATAAATTACAAGCCCAATAAAAAACACTATAAAAATATATGGAATAAAGTTCACGACAAAAAATAGCGAGGCTATAAATAGCGCTACAACTATAATTTTTATTCTTGGGTCTAATTTATGAATAAAAGAGTTACCGGGAAAGTATTGGCCTATTGTTATATCTTTAAGCATTATCTTTTCTCCTTAGATAATCTAAAATTGAATCTTTTGCTTCGTCTATTGTTAACACATCTTCTCGTACTATATTGCCTTTTTCTTTGAATTTTTTCATAAACTGAGTGATTTGTGGTATACCCAAGCCCATTTTTTCCAATTCTTCTGATCTTGAAAAAATCTCTCTGGTTGTTCCATCCATAGCAATTTTGCCATTATGCATTACAATGGTCCTATTTACAAGTCTAGCTATATCTTCCATACTATGAGATACCAGTATTGTAGTTATATTTTCTTTTTCATAAAGATTTTTTATTTCATCTAAAATTTCATCTCTACCCTGTGGGTCAAGTCCAGCTGTTGGTTCATCTAGAATAAGAACTTTAGGTTTCATAGCTATAACTCCTGCAATTGCTACCCTTCTTTTTTGTCCTCCTGATAACTCAAAAGGAGATCTATCCTTGAGCTCTTCAAAATAGAGACCGACTAAATCCATCGCTCTTCTTACTCTAGAATCAACTTCTTCTTCTGAAAGTCCTAGGTTTTTAGGACCAAATGCAATATCTTTATATATTGTTTCTTCGAAAAGCTGATGTTCTGGATATTGAAAAACCAAACCTACTTTTTGTCTGATTTCTTTCATCTTAGTTTCTTTATCAGAAAGATTCTGGCCATCTACAATTATTTCTCCACTAGTAGCTTTCATTAAGCCATTTAAATGCTGTACCAAGGTTGATTTACCTGACCCTGTATGGCCTATTAAACCAATAAAATCACCTTCGGATATATCTAGTGATATATCTTCTAGTGCACTTTTTTCAAATGGAGTCTCTGGATTATATACATAACTTACATTCTTTAACTGGATTATCATAATATATCCACCAACTCCTCAACGGATAAAATATCATCTTTAAAATGATAGCCTTCTTTATTTAACTTATAAACCAACTCAGTCACTTGTGGAACATCTAAACCAATTGATTTTAATTTTTCTACTTGTCTAAATATTTCTTTAGGTTTTCCTAAAAGAGCAACTTCACCATGGTCTAGAACCATAATTCTATCTGCTTCTATCGCTTCATCCATATAGTGAGTTATAAGAACAATGGTTTTGTTTTTTTCTTTGTTGAGTTTCTTAATGGTTTTAATAACCTCTAATCTTCCAGATGGATCAAGCATCGCTGTAGGCTCATCAAAAATTACGCAATCGGGTTCCATAGCAAGGATACCTGCAATTGCGACTCTTTGTTTTTGCCCTCCTGATAATAGGTGTGGCGCATGACTTTTATACTCTGTCATCTCTACTGTTTGAAGAGCATCATCAACTCGTCTTCTTATTTCAAGTGGTGGTATTCCTAGGTTTTCAGGACCAAAAGCTACATCTTCTTCCACTATTGTAGCTACAATTTGATTGTCCGGATTTTGAAAAACCATACCTGCAGTTGACCTTATATCCCATATTTTACTTTCATCTCTAGTATTCATACCATTTACAAAGATATCTCCTCTTGATGGTAATATAAGTCCATTTATCATCTTAGCAAGGGTAGATTTACCTGAGCCATTATGGCCTAGGATAACAAAAAATTCGCCTCTTTTTATATCTAGGCTTAAATCTTTAATAGCAAGTTGAATACTATCATCAATATATGAATTATACTCATAACTTACATTCTTTATTTTAACCATTGTCTCATTTTCCATTTTAATACCTCAGTTTTTATTATTGTACATAGTTAATATAACATATGGACCAATTTATTTCAATTTTAATAAAAAAGCTTTGTAATGATGAAAAATAGGCGCTTTTTGCTAAAACTAAAGGGACTAAGCTTCAACTTAATCCCTCTGGATTTACACCAGTTCTAGTATTGCAATTTCTGCTCCATCGCCACGGCGAGGACCTAGTTTTAACACTCTGGTATAGCCTCCATTTCTATCGGCATACTTAGGGCCTATTTCGTCAAATAACTTTTTCACTACTTCTTCATCATGTACATAAGCTAAGGCTTGACGTCTAGCATGAAGATCTCCTCTTTTTGCTAGAGTTATCATCTTTTCAGCCATTCTTTTTGTTTCTTTAGCTTTAGACACTGTGGTTTCTATCTTTTCTTCTCTTAATAATGACGTTACTTGATTTCTCAACATTGCTTTCCTATGAGCACTGGAAAGACCAAGCTTTCTAAGTGTTGTCACATTTATCCCTCCTTTTGCAAATTCTAATCTTCAGGCGACTTTAAAGCTAATCCAAGATCGTCAAGTTTGTTTACAATTTCTTCCAAAGATTTTTTTCCTAGATTTCTAACTTTCATCATGTCGTCTTCAGTTTTTTGAATAAGCTCATCAACAGTATTTATTGCAGCTCTCTTTAGACAGTTGTAACTTCTAACAGATAAATCTAAATCTTCTACTGTCATCTCAAGCACTTTTTCTTTTTTATCCTCTTCTTTTTCTACCATTATCTCAACTTCATTTACATGATCTGTCAATTCAATAAATAGATTAAGATGCTCTGTTAATATCTTTGCACCTAAGGAGGTTGCTTCATCAGCAGCCATAGTTCCATTAGTCCAAACTTCAAGTACTAGTTTATCATAATCTGTAATTTGACCAACTCTAGTATTTTCAACTTCATAATTAACTTTGCTTACAGGGGTAAAAGATGAATCTACAGGTATTACTCCAACAATTTGTCCTTCTTTTTTGTTCTTTTCAGCGACTGAGTAACCCCTACCTTTTATTAATTCCAATTCAATATATAGCTTGCCATCTTCATTTACTGTAGCAATATATTGATCTTTATTTACAATTTCAACTTCCATTCCAGTAGCTATATCTCCCGCTGTAACCTCTTTAGGTCCTTCAACATCGATAATCATGGTAACTGCTTCTTCAGTATGCATTTTGGCTGCAATTTCCTTAATATTAAGGATCATTTCAGGTACATCTTCAAGGACTCCAGGAACAGTTGTAAATTCATGGAGTACCCCTTGAATTTTCATTGATGATATGGCAGCGCCAGGCAGTGATGAAAGTAGGACTCTTCTTAAAGAGTTCCCAAGTGTTGTACCATATCCTCTTTCAAGTGGTTCTAATATAAACTTACCATAACTACCATCTTCACTTAAATCTACAATCTCGATTCTAGGTTTTTCTATTTCTATCATTAAGCAAGACCCTCCTTGATTTTTAAATTTTTAATGGACGAGGGCAACTAATACGACCAATTATTTTGAATATAGCTCTACAATTAAATGTTCTTCTACTGGGATATCAATATCCTCTCTTGTTGACTCAGCTATTTTAGTTCCTCTTAAGTTTTCTAAATCCAGACTAATCCATGGAGGTGTGTTCCCACTGTGGTTTTCCATTAATGACTTAAATTTTTCGCTTGAGCGACTTTTCTCCTTTACCTCAACTACATCTCCTATGCTTGTTAATAAAGAAGGAATATCTGCTTTATTTCCATTTACAGTAAAATGTCCATGAGTTACCAATTGTCTAGCCTCTGCTCTTGATGAAGCAAAACCGATTCTATATACTACATTGTCAAGTCTTGATTCTAATATTCTAAATAGATTCTCGCCTGTTACACCTTTCATTTTATCTGCCATTTCAAAATATTTATACATTTGAGACTCAGATAAGCCATAGAATCTACGTACTTTTTGTTTTTCTCTTAGCTGCATACCATACTCAGTTACTTTTTTCCTTGATTGTCCATGTTGTCCGGGAGCAAATGCACGTTTATTCATTGCACATTTATCTGTATAACACCTATCTCCTTTTAGAAATAGTTTTATTCCCTCTCGACGACATAATCGACAAGCCGGTCCTGTATATCTTGACATATCTATTTACACCTCCTATTAAACCCTTCTTCTTTTCGGTGGTCTACATCCATTGTGTGGAATTGGAGTAACATCTTTGATCATACTTACTTCAAGCCCTGATGCTTGTAGTGATCTTATAGCTGCTTCTCTCCCTGACCCTGGTCCTTTTACAAATACTTCAACTATTTTAAGACCGTGTTCCATAGCTTTTTTAGCTGCTTCTTCTGCTGCTTGTTGAGCGGCATAAGGAGTGGATTTTCTTGAACCTCTAAAGCCTAATTGTCCAGCACTAGCCCAAGAAATAACATTTCCTGAAACATCAGTTAAAGTTACCATTGTATTATTAAATGTAGAAGCGATATGAGCTTGTCCTCTTTCAATATTTTTACGCTCTCTTCTTCTAACACGCGTTGCTTTGCCTTTTTTCGGTGCCATGTATTTTCCCCTCCCTTAGCTATTTTTTCTTAGATACTATCCTTCTTGGGCCTTTACTTGTCCTTGCATTTGTCTTAGTTCTTTGACCCCTTACTGGAAGTCCTCTTTTATGTCTAATTCCCCTATAGCAGTTAATTTCCTTTAATCTTTTGATATTTAAAGCAACATCTCTTCTTAAATCACCTTCAACATGATAAGTATCAATTACTGCTCTTAAGTTAGATACTTCTGACTCTGTCAAGTCTTTAATTCTAGTGTTTATATCTACACCAGCCTTATTGAGAATTTCATTTGCCCTTGATCTACCGATTCCAAATATATATGTCAAACCTACTTCAACTCTTTTATCCCTTGGTAAGTCTACTCCTGCAATCCTTGCCATTAAAGTCTACACCTCCTATTATAAATCATCAATTAACCTTGTTTTTGTTTATGTTTAGGATTTTCACAGATGACCATTACTCTTCCTTTTCGTTTGATAATCTTACATTTTTCGCACATCTTTTTTACAGATGGTCTAACTTTCATAATAATCCCTCCTTGCTACTTGTTTCGCCAGGTTATCCTGCCCTTTGTTAAATCATAAGGCGATAATTCAACTGTTACGGTATCTCCTGGAAGTATCCTAATATAGTTCATTCTTAGTTTCCCGGAAATATGAGCTAAGATTTCATGCCCGTTTTCAAGCTTAACTTTAAATATAGCATTTGGTAATGCATCAATAACCTTACCTTCGACCTCTATAATATCTTCTTTAGGCATTGTATTTCGAACCTCCTGTTCAACTTAAATTTAGAAACTCTTATTGAAAGGCTCTAAAATTTTTCTTATATATGAGTTATTTATCTTTACGCTATTCTCTACTTTTTCTTTAAATTCAGGCATAACAGTATTAAATACAATCAAGTGCTTTATTTTCTTCTTTTTTGGCTTATCAAGTTTCCTTAAATCACCATCTACTACAAAAACATACTGACTATCTATTATATCATAAATTAAGAAAACTCTTCCTTTATCGCGGCCAGCTTTTGACTTTACCACTTGTCCTATGGTTATGTCACTAGTCAAATCCATTGCATTCACCTCTTTAAGTCCTTAATAAAGATCCTTCCTTATACTGTTTTATCGAGCGCTTTGGAAATATTTGCAAATATCTCGTCAATGGATTTTGTCCCATCTACATCGAGCAATAAGTTTTGTTCTTTGTAATAAGCTATTAGAGGTTTTGTTTGCTCCATATAAACATTTATCCTCTTTGATACAGTTTCCACATTATCATCTTCTCTTTGATATAAAAGTCCACCATCTTTATCACAGATTCCTTCAATCTTAGGAGGATTGTATTTAATATGATAAGTTGCACCACATACTTTGCAAATTCTTCTTCCAACTGCTCGTTCTATTAAAATTTCAGCAGGTGCGTTTATATTTATAACTCTATCTAGTTTAATATCCATTTTATCGAGTTCAGAATCTAGGTCTCTGGCTTGACTTACAGTTCTGGGAAATCCATCTAATAGAAAACCTTCCTTGCAATCATCCTTTGTTAATCGATCCTTTACTATAGAAACTACTAATTCATCTGGAACTAGAAGTCCCTTATCCATATAAGCTTTTACTTCTTTTCCAAGATCTGTTCCTTTTATTATATTTGCTCTAAAAATATCCCCTGTAGATATATGTGGAATATTGTATTTATCCACTATAGCTGATGCCTGAGTTCCTTTACCTGCTCCTGGAGGGCCTAGTAATACTAGTCTCATTTTTTTTCATCTCCTATAGTTTATTTTAAAAATCCTTTATAATGTCTCATTAACATCTGAGATTCTATTTGCTTAACTGTTTCAAGTGCAACCCCTACAACTATTATTATAGCTGTCCCACCAAAGTTTATTTCCATATTAAACACCTTTGATAATATTACTGGCAAAGTAGCTAATAATGCAAGAGACATTCCTCCTACAAAAGTTATTCTGTTAACTACCTTGTTTAAATGGTCCGAGGTTGGTCTTCCAGGTCTAATCCCAGGTATAAAGCCACCATTTTGTTGCAAGTTTTTTGAGTATTCTACAGTATTAAACTGTACTGCTGTATAAAAATATGTGAAAAATATTATAAGAATAATATTTAAAATTGAGTATACCCATATGCCAACTGGCCCAGCTGGCGTTAGATATTTTTCAATCCACTGAACCACTCCACCTCGTGAAAAAAGTGATACAGTTTGAGGTAATGCAAGCAATGATGATGCAAAAATTACTGGGATAACACCAGCCATCAAAACCTTAATAGGTATATGAGTGCTTTGTCCACCATACATTTTTCTACCAATAACTCTCTTTGCATATTGTACAGGTATTCTTCTTTCACCCTCTTGCAATGCTACTACAAATCCAATTATAATAAGCATTACTATTCCAAATAATAGGACAGATATAATACTCAGTTGTCCAATGCTTACAAGTTTAAAGGTAGAGATTAAATCAGTAGGAAGTCTAGATATTATACCTATAAAAATTAGGAGTGAAATACCATTTCCAATTCCCTTTTCAGTAATTAATTCCCCAATCCACATAAGAAATGCAGTTCCTGCAACTACAGATAAAATTACTATTACATTTTGCATATTATTAGTAGTTTCCATAGCTGGTCTAAATAAGCCGAAAGTTAATCCAATAGCTTGTATGGCTGCTAATACAATTGCTCCGTATCTTGTATATCTATTAATTTTCTTTTTACCTTCTTCTCCTTCTTTTGCCAATTCCTCTAATCTTGGAATAGCGATTGTTAAGAGCTGAAGTATAATTGACGCTGTAATATATGGATAAATATTTGCAGCAAACACACTGTAACTACTGAGCGTTCCTCCAGACATCATGTCTAAAAATTGTAACACACCACCTCGACTAGTGCTAAATATTTGCCTAATAGCCTCTTTATCCATAAATGGGACAGGTACACTAGCTCCTAATCTTACTACTAATAACATCAAAATAGTAAATATCATCTTTTTTCTTAAGTCTGGAATCTTCCAAGCATCCCTTAATGTTGAAAGCATTTAAATCACCTCAACCTTTCCCCCTGCAGCTTCTATCTTTTCTGCAGCAGTTTTGCTGAATTTATGTGCTTGTACTGTTAATTTAACAGTTAATTCTCCATCACCTAGAACCTTGAGTCCATCTTTGGCTTTGCCTTGTTTAACCACGCCTTCTTGGTACAATAACTCAGGCGTTATAACTGTATCAGCTTCAAATCTATTTAATTCTTCAATATTAACTATTGCAAATTCTTTTGCAAATATATTTGTAAAACCCCTCTTTGGTATTCTTCTGAATAATGGCATTTGCCCACCTTCAAATCCTGGTCTTACTCCTCCACCAGATCTTGCGTTTTGGCCTTTATGCCCTCTTCCTGACGTTTTACCAAGTCCAGAGCCAATTCCTCTGCCAAGTCTTTTCTTAGGCTTACTTCCGCCTCCAACATTTGGTCTTAAATCATTTAGTTTCAATCCGTACACCTCCTTTATTAGTCTATAACTTCAACCATGTAGTCTATTTGATGTATCATACCTCTAATTTGAGGAGTATCATTCTTTTCCACTACGTGACCAATTTTCTTTAATCCAAGGGCTTCGACTGTTTTTTTATGTGCATCAGGTCTACCGATGGGACTTTTAACCAACTTGATTTTAATCATAGTCATTTTCCTCCCCCTAACCCAGTATTTCTTCTACTGTTTTTCCTCTAAGTCGTGCAACATCCTCAGCTTTTTTCAATCCTTGAAGGGCATCCATAGTTGCATTGACTACATTCCTAGGATTATTTGTTCCAAGTGATTTTGTTCTAATATCTCTAATCCCAGCTAATTCACATACAGCACGCACTGCCCCACCAGCAATTACTCCAGTACCCTCTTTAGATGGTTTAAGTAATACTCGTCCTGCACCGTAAACTCCTGTGATCTCATGAGGGATAGTTGTTCCAATTAAAGGTACTTCAACTATATGTTTTTTTGCATCTTGTATAGCTTTTCTTATAGCCTCAGGCACTTCAAGAGCCTTTGCCATTCCAACTCCGACATGTCCATTTTCATCTCCAACGACTACTAAGGCACTAAATCTAAAGTTTCTACCGCCTTTAACAACTTTAGCAACACGATTTATATTAACTACTCTTTCTTTTAAATCTAATTCACTAGAATCTATAAATGAACGATTCATTAATTCCCCTCCTTTATTAAAATTTAAGTCCAGCTTCTCTTGCGCCATCAGCTAGCTCTTTTACTCTTCCGTGGTATAGGTAGCCTCCTCTATCGAAGACAACTTCCTCGATTCCTTTTTCAAGAGCTTTTTTAGCAACTGCAGTCCCAACTGCTTTGGCCGCCTCTTTGTTTTTAGTAGAGTCAAGCTTTAAAGATTTATCCAAAGTAGAAGATGCCACCAAGGTGTTTCCTGCAATATCGTCAATAATTTGAGCATAAATATGACTTCCACTTCTATAGATACATAATCTTGGCTTTGCAGGAGTGCCAGATACTTTTTGTCTTACTCTAGTATGTCTAACTTGTCTAGTTTTATTTTTATCAATTTTCTTTAACAAATTTGTTCACTCCCTTTTACTTACCTGTTTTCCCTACTTTTCGTCTGATAGTTTCATCAGAATATTTGATGCCTTTGCCTTTATATGGTTCTGGTTTTCTATAATCTCTAATTTTTGAAGCATAATTTCCTACTAATTGCTTGTTAATTCCTTTAACAATTATTTTATTTGCTGCAGGAACTTCTACTTCTAGTCCAGCTGGATCTTCCAATTCAATAGGATGTGAATAACCTACTGTAAGAACCAATTTATTTCCTTGCTTTGCAGCCCTATATCCTGTACCCACTATATCTAATGTCTTAGAGTAACCTTCAGTTACGCCTCCAACCATATTCCATATCAATGTCCTTGATAATCCGTGTAAAGATTTGTGTTTCTTAGTTTCTGATGGTCTTGCAATATTCAATACGCCATCTTCAATAGTTATAGCCATATCTGGGCTGATTTGCTGTGATAGTTGACCTTTTGGTCCCTTTACTTCTACCAAATTTCCGTCATTAATTTTTACTTCAACGCCTTTCGGTAGCTCTATTGGTTTTAAACCTATTCTTGACATGAGTGCACCTCCTGTTCCAATAATCTAGCAATTTATTACCATACATAACAAATTACTTCTCCACCCACATTTTCACTACGCGCTTGTTTATCAGTCATCATACCTTTTGAAGTAGATAAAACTGCAATTCCTAATCCACCAAGCACTCTTGGGATCTCGTTATTCTTTACATATACTTTTAAACCTGGCTTAGATATTCTCTTGACACCAGAGATTACTTTTTCACTGTTTTTACCGTATTTTAAATCTATTCTTATAATGCCTTGTTTTGAATCTTCGATTACATCAAAGCCCTTTATAAACCCTTCATCTAAAAGAATTTTAGCAACTTCCTTCTTTATATTAGAAGCCGGAATATCAACTGAGTCGTGTTTAGCATTGTTACTATTTCTAATTCTGGTTAACATATCCGCTATTGGGTCTGTCATCATAATTGTTGCCTCCTTTCATAATCTTGTAAGATTACCAGCTAGCTTTTCTAACTCCAGGTATCTGACCCTTATGTGCTAATTCACGGAAACATATACGACATATACCATATTTCCTTAAATAACCATGAGGTCTACCACATATTTTACATCTATTATATTCTTGTGAACTAAACTTTGCTTTTCTCTTTTGTTTAGCAATCATTGATTTTTTTGCCATAATTTTCCCTCCTTATTGTTTTTTAAAGGGCATTCCCAATTTTTCTAAGAACACTCTAGCCTCTTCATCTGTTTGTGCCGTAGTAACTATTACAATATCAAGCCCTCTAATGGAGTCTACCATGTCATATTCTATCTCAGGGAAAATAAGTTGTTCTTTGATTCCAAGGGCATAATTTCCCCTTCCATCAAATGCTGTATCACTAACGCCTCTAAAGTCTCTTACTCTTGGTAAGGCAATATTCATTAATTTATCTAAAAATTCATACATTCTACTTCCTCTAAGTGTAACCTTTGCCCCAATCTTCATGCCTTCCCTTAGTTTAAAGTTCGCTATGGATTTTTTTGCTTGAGTCGCAATAGGCCTTTGTCCTGCTATAAATTGAAGTTCTTTTATTGCTGATTCTAGTGCTTTAGGATTATCTTTAGCCTCGCCCACTCCCATATTTATAACGACTTTTTCAAGTCTTGGAACTTGCATTACACTATCGTAATTAAATCTTTCCATCATATCTTTAACTACTTCATCTTGGTATTTTATTTTTAATCTGGAAGTCATTCCATTACCTCCTTTCTTAAGTGCTATTTATCTAAAACTTCTCCACATTTTTTACATACTCTTGTTTTACTTCCATCTTTTTCTATCCTTATCCCAACTCTTACTCCTGCCTTGTCCTTAGGACAATAAATCATAACTTTCGATGTATTTATTGGCGCCTCGTACTTAAGGATTCCACCTGGTTTTGCTGGCCCTTGTGGTTTTCTATGTTTAGTAATCATATTGACACCTTCAACAACTACCCTATTATCTTTAGGCATTGCTAACATAACTTTGCCTGTCTTTCCTCTATCTTTTCCTGATACAACAACTACTGTATCTCCTTTTTTCACATGCATACTTACACCTCCTCTTATAGTACTTCCGGTGCTAAGGATATAATCTTCATATAGTTAC
>CAZRXS010000009.1:0-33889 GCA_964604145.1 uncultured Gudongella sp.
TTTGCTTTTATTCTATTCTATATATATGATTATTATAGCACGAGGTGAATACAATTCACAAATCACAATATAGAGACAATTCACAATGTACAAATCACAAATCACAATTGAGAAGATGAAAATCTAAGATTCCCTTTCGATCCGAGCTTGTCGAATATTCTTTAAAAGTAATACTAATGCTACTCTTAGGATTATAAAAACAATTTTGTATCCCAAAATTCTTTCGATCTTTTAATTGTGATTTGTGCATTGTGATCTGTGAATTGCTTCTATTAGTCTAATTCAAAAGCTCCTGTGTATAATTGATAATATTGTTTTCCTTCTGCTACTAATTCCTCGTGAGAACCTCTTTCTATTATTCTACCTTGTTCAAGAAACATAATTACATCTGAATTTTTTATTGTCGAAAGTCTATGTGCTATTACAAATACTGTTCTCCCCTCCATAAGAGCATCCATACCTTCTTGTATTATCGCTTCTGTCCTTGTATCTATTGAAGATGTGGCTTCATCTAAAATCATCACAGGCGGATCTGCAACCGCTGCTCTTGCAATTGAAATAAGCTGCCTTTGACCCTCAGATAATCCTCCCCCATCCCCTGAAAGAACTGTTTGATAGCCTTTTGCTAACATTTTAATAAATCCATCTGCATTTGCAAGTTTTGCCGCCTCTATACATTCTTCATCTGTAGCATCTAATCTTCCATATCGGATATTATCCATAACAGTGCCGGTAAAAAGATTTACATCTTGAAGAACTATACCCAATGATCTCCTTAAATCATTTTTCCTTATCTTATTTATATTTATTCCATCATATCTTATTTTCCCATCAGCTATATCATAAAATCTATTTATTAAATTAGTTATAGTAGTTTTACCTGCTCCCGTTGCACCAACAAATGCAACTTTTTGTCCAGGTTCTGCATATAGGTTTATATTGTGTAATACAATTTCACCTTCTTTATATGCAAAATCTACATCATAAAACCTTACTTCACCTTTAAGTTCTGTTAGCTTAAAACTGCCATCATCACAAGGCATTTTCCATGCCCAAAGTTCTGTTCTTTTATCTGCTTCAACTAGCTCAGAACCTTTATATTTAGCATTTACTAAAGTAACCTCTCCATCATCTATTTCGCTATCTTCATCCATTAGCTTGAATATTCTTTCCGCTCCAGCAAAAGCCATTATAACTGCATTTAACTGCTGAGATACTTGAGCAATGGGTCTAATAAAACTTCTACTTAATTGTAAAAAAGATGCTATCATACCAAGTGTTATTAAGTCTACACCTGTTAAACTGAAATTTGGAACATTGTAAATTGCCAATATCCCTCCTATTATTGCTAGAAACACATATACAAAATAGCCAAAACTCTGCATAATTGGCATTAGAACATTTGCATATTTATTAGCAGAAGTAGAGTTTTCAGCTAATTCTTTGTTTTTATCATCAAAAACACCTTTTGTAACTTCTTCATGATTAAATACTTTAATTACTTTTAATCCATAAATCATTTCTTCTACAAAACCATTTACAACTCCTAAAGATTCTTGCTGTTTTACAAAATATTTTCCACTTTGACCTGCTATTTTCTTTACAACAAGTAATATCATTAAAACAAAGATCACTACTGATAGTGTCAGCCACACGCTTAATAATAACATTGCCGTAAAAACTGCTATTATTGTTATAAAAGATGAAAACACAGATGGTAAACTTTGTGCTAACATCTGCCTTAAAGTATCAGTGTCATTTGTATAATGACTCATTAAGTCCCCATGGCTATGACTATCAAAGTATCCTATTGGAAGTGTTTGCATATGTTCAAACATATCGTCTCTAATGTTTTTTAAAACCCCTTGAGAAACAGTAACCATTACCCTTGTATAAAATAATGTTGCTAAAATCCCAGCAAGGTAAATACCTCCCATTAGCATAATAATTCTTAATAAGCCTGAAAAATCTGGATTACTGACAATCAAAAGTGGCATTATATAGTCATCTATCAAAGTTCTAAGAAAAAGCGATGCAATAGCTCCTGTAAATGCACTGATTATTATAGCGAGTACGACAAATACTAACTGTAGTTTGTACTGTCCTATATATTTAAATAAGTTTTCGATGGTTTTCTTATTAATCTTGCTCTTATCAATTTTGCCAGGATTTTTCATTCCACGTCCCATTCCTCTAGCCATTTATACCTTCCCCCTTTACTTGGGTTTCGTATACTTCTTTATATATATTGTTTTTTTCTAGTAAATCTAAATGTGTTCCTATTGCATCGATTTTCCCATCTTCCATTATTATAATCTTATCTGCATCTTGTACAGATGCAATTCTTTGGGAAATTATTAACTTTGTAGTATTAGGTATTTCTTCAAAAAGTGCTTTTCTAATTAAAAGTTCTGTTTTGGTGTCAACAGCACTTGTAGAATCATCTAAGATTAATATTTTAGGTTTCTTTAATAAAGCTCTTGCAATTGTCAAACGCTGTTTTTGACCGCCAGAGACATTTGTCCCACCTTGTTCGATTTTTGTATCATATTTATCTGGGAAACTTTGAATAAAATTATCAGCCTGGGCAAGCTTACTTACTCTAATTAATTCTTCATCTGAAGCATCCCTATTCCCCCATTTTAGATTTTCTTTAATTGTTCCAGAAAATAAAACATTCTTTTGAAGCACAACCGCAACCTCATCCCGTAAAGACTCAATATCATAATCTCTAACATCAATTCCTCCAACTTTTACACTCCCCGATTTTACATCATAAAGTCTTGGAATCAGTTGAATTAGGGTTGTCTTTGCAGATCCAGTGCCACCTAAAATCCCTATTGTCTCTCCAGATTTGATATTTAAATTTATATCACTTAAGCACATTTTGCTTGCATCTTCTGAATAGGAGAAAAACACATTGTCAAATTCTACATCGCCGTTTGGAATTTTATATATTGGATTTTCTTTATTTGTAAGATTTGGTTCTTCTTCTAATATTTCTACTATTCTTTCTGCCGAAGCTCTTGAAATAGCTAACATAACAAAGACCATAGACAGCATCATTAAACTCATTAAGATTTGCATGGTATATGTTATCAAACTCATCAGCTGACCAACTGTCATACCAGTTGCTGGATTATTTCCATTTAAGATTATTGCCTTTGCACCAAACCATGATAAAAGGAGCATTGTTCCATATGCAGAAAATTGTATAAGTGGACTATTAAAGGCAATAGTTTTTTCGGCCTTTGAAAAACCATCAAATAGCTGACCTGATACATCTGAAAACTTTTTAGTTTCAAATTTTTCTCTTGTAAAAGATTTAACAACTCTTATTCCTCTTAAATTTTCGCCAACAATACTATTTAATTTATCATAAATTTTAAAGATCTTAGTAAATACAGGGTATGCAATTTTTATAATAAAATAAAGCCCTATCCCCAATATTGGAAGAGCAATTAAAAAGATTCCAGATAATCTAGCATTAATATTAAATGCTGCTATAAGCGAAAATATTAACATTCCAGGACTCCTTGTTGCCATCCTAAGCATCATCTGAAATGCTCTTTGAACATTTGTTACATCTGTGGTCAATCTAGTTATAATGCTAGAATTAGAGAACTTATCAATATTTGAAAATGAAAACTTAGAAACATTATAAAACATATCTTCCCTTAGGTTTTTAGCAAAACCTGCAGATGCTGTTGCTGCTGTGCTACCTGCCAAAGTTCCAAATGCAAGCGCAACAAGTGCTGCAATAAGTAAAACTATTCCTAACTTTACAATAACACTTAAATTTCCTGCATGGATTCCATAATCAATTAAATTTGCCATAAGAAACGGAATTAAAACTTCCATTATCACTTCTAAAGTTACAAGTATAGGTGTTATTATAGCAGCTTTTTTATATTCTCTAAGGCTGTTCAATAATTTTCTTATCATATGTTTTCACGCTTCTTTCTAGACTTACTCTTATTTCTTTTAAATCAAATATTTATATTATTTATTTATCACTTCAAATATTTATACCCTATTTAAACAATTTATAAGCAAATTATTTAGAGCCCCTAATATAAAAAATAGTTATCCACAAAAGATAACTATTTTTTTGCTATTTTATAACGCCTAAGGGGAGTAGCTCTTTCCCATAAAGCTCGTTTAGAACTTGAGCAAGTCCTGCATATATAGCAGAAAACCCACAAATAATTCCTTCAAAACCAGCTAGTTTAAGTATTGTAGCATTTTCAGTAAAGTCTCCTATTGCAAGTAACATAAAAAGAATTGTCAAACTTCCAAATACAACTTGAAGAGCCCTTGAAATTCTTAGAGTTCCAATAAACATTACAAATGTAAATAAAGCCCACATAAATAAATAAATTCCCATTTCTTTAGGCGTTGGCCCAAGAATATTAAAAATTCCTGGCATCAGCCATATTCCTATAAGGGTTTGCCAAAACATCCCGTAAGATATAAAAGCAGTTGCCGCAAATGTGTTGTTCTTTTTCCACTCCATAATACCTGCTATTACTTGTGCTATACCTCCATAAAAAATCCCCATAGCCATTACCATGGCGCTCAGTTCAAAGAAACCAGCGTTGTGAACATTAAGTAACACAGTAGTCATTCCAAATCCAAGTAACCCAAGTGGGGCAGGATTAGCAGTAGTATCTTTTAAACTTGTTAAATTTATTTCTTTTTTGTTTTCCATCTAAACCTCCATATTGTTATATATTTATCATTGCGCATAGATTTTATTATAACCTCTATCGCTTAAAGAAACAACTAAAAGAAACAATTTAAAATTCCCCCCTATAAAAATACTCTAAAAGAATACTACATTATACTCTTTTAGAGTGTCTCTAATTTAAATTTATGCCTTTTTTTATTTAACCACTTTAACTGCTTTTGTTCTAATAGTCTTTACGAGCATAAAGCCTAATAAAATTATACCTACATAACCATTTATTACATAGATTATATTAACGAGTCTATCAAATGGTACTAATAAACCAACAAATACTCCTGCTGCTGCTAAAACAACTGTTAGGATTCTAAACCTAGCAGTTTTTTCTTCTGAAAATCTTGCTACTACTTGCCATAAAAGTGGAACAGAAGTTGTATATATACCTGCCACAACTATAAAGGAGAAGATTATAGCCAATACTGGTGTAATATTAGCAGCCAAGACAAGAGTTGGAACCATTGTGCCAGCTAGTTGTTCAATGTTTGCCATAATACCAAGCGCTATTATAAGTAGAGCAATAGAAAATCCAGCTGCTCCAAAAGAAGCTCCAAGCTTTGCCTCTCTTTTGCTATTTGCACCAGCTCCCATAGAAGCCATAAAGGCTGCTAACCAAAGCATACAAAATCCAACATATGAACCTGCTGCATAAAACCAGTTTGTAGATGCCTTTATTAAGTCTAGCTTAGGAATTACTATATTAGCATTTGCAAGACCCGAAGGATTCATAATTATAGCAGAAATACCTAAAAATAGTGTTAAAATTACTATAACTGGTCCAATTTTACCAATTACATCAACTATTTTCCCAAGTCCAAATATTACAGTAGTTCCTGCTAAAATCCCTATCATTATTCCTCCAAATGCATTTGGAAGGCCATATTGTTGGTTAACTGCTGCAGCTGCACCACCAATCATTACTATATATGACATATATATAAAGGCTATTGAAAAATAATCGTAAAATGTTCCTACTATTTTCCCACAATAATAATGATATATATCTGAGCCCTTATGAAATTGTTCCTTGTAACCTACAGTTATAAAATCTATTCCAACATAAAGAAATAACAAATAGACAACTCCAATACCTACCATTCCCATATATCCGTATGAAGAAAAATACTGAAGAACCTCTTGTCCTGTTGCAAAACCTGAACCTATCAAAAAAGCTATAAATGCTCCGGCATAGGTCATTATCCTACCCCAACTTACTTGCTCTTTAAGCTCCATTTTATCACTCCAATCCTTAATTAAATTTAATTTTAATAAACTTGTTTAAAAAGAGGTTGTTTTCAAATTAAGAAGACAACCTCTTTATTTTTTTATGCTATATCTAAAATTGTGTTACTTCTGTTATTTCTGTTGATAGAGCTGTTAAGGCTCTTTTTACAAGCTTAGTTCTTAAATCAAGTTCAACGGCTTCTGAAAGATTAGGATTTCCAACTGGATATGGAATTGCCACAGTTGGTACAATTCTGTTTGCACCTACTGCTTCAGATATTGTTGTAATAGTTGACATATGAACTACTGGGATACCATATCTTTCAATTTCTTTTACCATCGTTGCACCGCAACGAGTACAGGTACCTCAGGTTGAAGTTACAATAACGCCATCTACTCCAGCATCCTTCAATTCTTTTCCTATTTCTTGACCAAATGTTATTGATTTACCTACAGATGTTCCAGTTCCAGTAGTAGTATAGAAATATTCGTATACTTTTCCGATTACCCCATCTTTTTCATTTTCCTTTAACAAGTCAAGTGGTGCAACTCTATCTGGTGCCTCATTTGCATAAACTGGATCATAGCCACCGTGGATTGTACAATAGTCATTTCCTGTAAGCCCCTCAAGATCAGCTACATTATATTTACCCCATATTTGTGCACTTGCTGATTGAATTCTATCTGGATTTCCCTTTGGTACAATTCCACCACTTGTTACAAGTGCAATTGTAGCCTTTGATAAATCTTTGATAGCAGGAGCCGGTTCTACCTTATCAAATACTGGCATTGGAAGTTCAGTTTCAAACTCTTCATTTTTTAATCTTTTAATAAGCATCTCTACTGCTCTTTTTGAACCCCTCTTATCTGAGAATACTGTAAGTCTTTTACCTTGAGGAAGGTATCCTTCTACTTCAGGTTTCCCCAATTCTTCGCCTTTTCCTAGTTTTATTGCTAGCTTGGCCATTTTAGGAAGAGCATCTCTCATACCAGCTGCTGAATCAGAAACACTTACTACATAAGCTGTTCCATTAACTGCATCAAGTCCTGGGTTTTCAATATACATACCTGTTACTACTGGGATTCCTAGTTCCTCATTAACCCCACTAGCTACTCCAGCACAAGCCATTCCATACCTACCAGCATTAAAAGCAGGTCCTGCTATTAGTACATCTGGATCGTGTTTTTTTACAATATCTAAAATAAACTTCATGGATTCTTCTTTATTTTCATTGAAATAGTTGTCTCCACAAATAATTGTTCCAACCACTTCACCTTCTTCTTTTATTAGGGTATTAAAACCCATTGCAGGTCCAATAGCCTCTTCTTTAAACATTGGCTCCATTCCTGCTTTGTCTTCTCCACCAATTTGTCCAAAGAATTGATTAACATAATATATCGCTTTAAATTTCATTATTCTTCCTCCTTTCCTAGTATAATTCAACAGTTAAGTTATGGTATCCAATTTCAGATGTTGCACCAATAACTGCATTTAATTCACAGCTTAAAACACCATTTTCATCGATAGAACCTTCCCAACCTCCTGCAAGTGTAGAAATTGCAGCTTCATCTCCTAATACTTTATCTGCCTTTTCTAATTTTACTACATGACTAACATTACCAGTTGAAATTACAGCAACTGCTTCTTTTGTAGTGTCAGCAAGTGGTTGACTCATTCCATCTCTTCCTGAACACTCATCTGTTATAAGAACTGTTTTTATTCCTGAATCTTCTAATCTCTTACAAATCATTAAAAGGTCTGAATCTGGATTTCCATATCCCTCTTCTGAAACAATAACTCCATCTGCTCCTAGGCTTCTACAAAGTTTTGCAGTGTAATCACAAGTTCTAAATTTACCAGCTAAAGTTGTTAGCTCTGGAGTTAAAATAACTCCTAAGAAGTTAATTTCTTTACCATGCATTTCATAAAGGTCAAGTATTGATGAGTTATTTTGATGTTGATAAGTGGTTATCTTATCACACGCAGCAACACAGTTACCACTAATTACAGCCCCATCTAGTTCTTCATTTGGATGAAGAAGAGTTGGGAGAATCAGTTGGCTGTTTACCCCATAAATATAACCATCATGAAGTAGTCCTTGAGAAATAAGCATTTCTACATAAGCAACCTTTGGTAGATCTGGGTATTTTTCAGTTTCTTCAAATACACTTCCCATTTCATATGTTTTGACTTCATCTGGTTCAACATTTCTACCAGCTTCTCCAATTATTTCAGCAGCTTTTAATCCCGCCATTCTTACTGTAGCTTCGTGAGTATGGGGATCTAGACCATCAATTACTGAAATATCAACAACTATATTGTATGTGCTTGAAAATGGTGTCCATTTTGCTCCTTCACCCCACATGTCAATAACGCCTTCTTGAAAACCTACAATATCTCCGATTGTAACTACAGCTGCTCCATCTAGTACATTTACTTTACCTGAACCTGCTTGGGTAACTGGGGTTGAAACTCCTGGGAAACCGTTACCTTCACCTTCAATCTTGACTCTTGGTTCAATAACGTCTTTAACAGGAATTATCCTTGTCTTATCCCCTGGCTTTGCTATATCAATTTTAATATCCTTAACATTTACATCATCCTTTAGGGCTTCTATTATTGCTTCTTTATCTATTGTCAGTGTCCCATTTTTAACGCTCATTTCATTTCCCATAGCTAAATCTTTAATATGGATATTCCTTAGTTCTAATTTCAATTAAAGCACCTCCTAGTTTAAATTTTTAATCATCTTATTTTCTCTTATCGCGGACATCAAAAGATCTTTGTCAATAGTTGCATAATCTTCATTATTGTTATTATCTACTTGCCTCACCTCCATATGTTTTTTGTAATTAATTATGCTATTTTCAATCGTCTCCATAAAGTATTGATTGTTAGTTGAAGTTTTGTCTCCAACAATAATAGATCTATAGGGCGAAAACATCATTCTTATACTTGCACCCAGAGGGTGATTAATTAACTCATGTCCTGTATAAACTAAGTCTCTAACTTTGATAAGTACATCTAAAAATCCGCCTTCTACAAAGACCACATTATCAAAATCATCTCTTATCATTGGATTATTAGTTATAATTTGCTCACTCATCTTTCACATCCTCTCTTAACTATAGGATTGTTTTTTATTAACATTCCATATATTGGTTCTCAATAGTATTGTATATATGTTTTAGTTGTATTTCAATAGTTTTTTATTAATATTTCAAAAACTTAATAAATTTAAAATACTACTCAAGCTTTATCTAAGAAAAAAATCCGACCAGTTCAAATCTGATCGGATTCTAGTTATTTAAAACAATTCATTTTTAATTTTTAAAACAAACTCATCTATATGTTGTCTTGCAAAGATCTCTGCTTTTTCGTGATCTTTTTCTTTAATCGCATTTAGCAGTTTGCCTAAAGAATCTGTGAATAAATCCATAGTGTCAAAATGCTGCTCTACATAATGCCAGAGTCTTTCTGTGTGGTAATGAAGAGAAGTTAATATATCACTTAACCAAGGGTTTCCACAACTTAAGTAAATTATACGATGAAACTTTTCATCATAATCAATCGCTTCTTGGTAGTCTTTTTTAATATCATAAGAATTCATCCTACTTATTATTTCCTCAAGCTCTTTTATTTGCTCTGGGGTAATTCTCTCAGTTGCAAGTTTTGCTGCAAATGGATCTAGTTCTCTGGTTATTTCAAAAATTGCCCTCATTTCTTTAAAATCTATTGGTGTCACTTGAGCACCGTATCTAGGTATAATATTAATTAGTTTATCATTTTGTAGCATCTGGAAAACTCTCCTTATTGGAGTTCTACTAATACCAAATTCACTAGCTACATCTACTTCATTTAAAACTTGTCCTGGTTCGTATTTAAGATGGATAATTCTATCCTTGATAATCTCGTATATATCTTCAGTTTCTAGTTTTTCAACACTCAATGTCATATCCTCCTAAAGTCCTCATAATACTATTATTTTACGCTTAAAAATATAAAAAGTCCAGTATTAAAAGGCATTAGCTAATTAACATTTTCTTAATTTCTGAGACAGAGGCAATTCTGCCTTTTACCTTAACCTGATCATCAATAACTAATGCAGGAGTGGACATAACTTTATAGCTCATTATTTCCTTAAAGTCCTCTACCTTAATAATTTCGGCAGAAACTCCAGATTCTTCTAAAGCAGTTTTTACATTTTCTATTTGTTTATCGCACTTTGAACATCCTGTTCCTAAAACCTTAATTATCATCATATTACCCCCATTATATTATTAAATATGAGAATGCATTAAACATATACCCAATTATTAAAATCCCAACACTGACTATAGCAATAAATATCCATAATAATTTTTTTTTGATAACTTTACTTAACATTATAATAGATGGAAGTGATAGTGCTGTAACTGCCATCATAAATGATAGTACTGTTCCAATTGGGACTTGTTTTGCAAAAAGCGCTTCTGCAATCGGTATAGTACCAAATATATCTGCATACATTGGTATGCCTACTGCTACAGCTAAGAGTACAGAAAATGGATTGTCTTTACCTATTACCGTTTCAACAAAAGACTGTGGTATCCAGTTATGGATAGCTGCACCAATACCAACACCAACTAAAATATATATCCATACTCTATGAATAATATCTTTAACCTGGGCTTTAGAAAATAGGATTCTGTCAGCCCTTGATAAATCTTCAATTTCCCCTTCCAAATCATCCATATCTCTTACATAGCCTTCAACATAATCTTCTAAGTCTAACTTGTCTATCAAAGTACCACCAATAACAGCTAAGATTAGGCCAACTACAACATATGCCGCTGCTATCTTTAGCCCAAAGAAAGATATTAATATTAAAAATGAAGCTAAATCGACCATAGGAGAAGATATCAGAAATGAAAAAGTAACTCCTAATGGCAAGCCAGCTGAAGTAAAACCTATAAATAGCGGTATGCTAGAGCAACTACAAAACGGGGTGATTGTTCCTAATAATGCGCCTAAAATATTGCCCTTAATCCCTTTTATGCCACCTAGAATTTTTCTAGTTCTCTCTGGGGGAAAATAACTTTGTATATAGGATATCATAAAAATCAAAACAGATAATAGTATAAATATTTTAATTGTATCGTATATAAAAAAGTGAATGCTCCCTCCAAGTCTTTCTTCTATGGACAAGCCAAATGCTTTTTCAACTAAAACCCTAACTAAATCAAATAACCATTTCATTTTTAATAATTGGTCATTTAGTATCTCAAAAACTCTCAATTTATTACCTCCAATCTTAAATATTAATTATATTAACCTCTTCATATCTTCAATATTGCAAGCAGATAAGTATTTATCTATATCTTTTAGTCTATCGTGATCAGTCTTTAGCTGAGGGTAAAGGTTAATGTTTTTTAAAATATCTTCTATAATGCTCATTAAAACTTCATCTTCTTTATTAATAGAATAAAATACATATTGCTCTCTTCTATCATCTATTACAAAATTTTTATCTCTTAGTTTAGCTAAATGCTTAGAAATTCTGGGTTGAGGTAAGTCTAATACCCCACACATTTGACAAACACATAAGTCTTGTTTAGCTAATAATAGCATTAGCCTAAGGCGATTTTCATCAGAAAGTGTCTTAAATAATCCTATTAAACTATCTATTTTTCTCCCCTCCTCGCTTTTTATTTGCTTATACCCATATGGGTATATGAGTATTATATTTAAATTTATAGATTTTGTCAATATAAAAAATATCTTGTGTGAAAAAATATCTTGTATCAAAAAATCCTCCAGGATTCTCCTGTAAAAAAAATTCTCCTTGTTTAATAATTCTAATCATGATATAATTTTAACAAGTAATAAAATATATGAACTTGGAGGTATGTATATGAGATTAGAGGATAAAGTAGTACTTTTAACCGGTGCAAGTGCAGGTATTGGACGAGATGCAGCCCTTTTATTTGCTAAAGAAGGTGCAAAAGTAGTTGCTGTAGCAAGAAGGGAAGAAAGACTTAAAGAAATAGCAGAGCAATCAAAGGATTTTCCTGGTGAAATAGTAGCATGTAAAGCTGACATTTCAAAGCAGGAAGATATTGATAAAATGGTAGATTTTACAATGGATAAATATGGAAGAATTGATGTACTTGTGAACAATGCTGGAGTAATGGATAATTTTGAACCAGTTACAGAAGTAACTGATGAAGATTGGAATAAAATTATATCTATAAATCTAACTGCTCCTATGAAAACATTAAGGAAAGTTATTCCAATAATGATTAAACAAGAAAAAGGTTCTATAATTAATATATCTTCTTTAGGTGGATTATTTGGAGCTAGAGCTGGTGCGTCATATACATCTTCAAAATTTGCTTTAACAGGTTTAACTAAAAACACAGCTTATATGTTTATGGAACAAGGAATTAGATGTAATTCAATACACCCTGGTGGGGTAGAAACAGAAATAACAGATAACCTAAATCCAAGTGAATTTGGAATGGGTAGAGTTATGAAGGGAATTGCAAATAATATGAGAAGTGGTTCTGGAGAAGAGATTGCAAATATAGCACTTTTCTTAGCTTCTGATGAGTCAAGTTTTGTAAATGGAGCTACAATTACTGCAGATGCAGGTTGGACAGCTTACTAAATAAATTTTAAAGGGCTAGAATAAACTAGCCCTTATTTTTTATTTTATTTTTAAAATATTCATCTTTTAGCATTGAATAAATAATTTGATCTTCATACCCTCTAGATGATTTGTAATTATGTCTTAATATCCCTTCTTTTTTAAATCCTATTTTTTCATACAAACTTATTCCAACATGGTTGTCAGGGTAGGTATCTAGCCAAAATCTGTTAGCCTGAAACTCTTCAAATGCATATTTAATTATAGCCTTTATAGACTCCTCACCATAGCCAAGCCCTTTATCAGCTATTACAATTCTTCTAAGCTCAAATCTTTCTGACTTCCAATCAAGCCTTGCAAGGGCATAGCCTACAATTCCAGCGTCATCTTTAGCTTTGAATACCCATAAAATATGATTTTCATCCCTAATCTCAGATTGGTGTTCTTTAAAAGTACCCATCCATATAAAATCTCTATTATCAGGATGCTTTTCCATTTCTATAATTCTATCAATATATTCATCTGTTGCTTCAATAATTTCTAATCTTTTAGTTTCTAACATCCTCTCATTCCTTTTGTAAAGTTTTATTTATTCCAGAAAATATGCGTTCTTTTAATACTCGCCTTTCTATATTCTATTCTACTACTCTTTTATTTTTTTATTTTTATACATCAATGAATCAATGTGTTTATAAAATTTTTCTAATGTCATTTTAGATTCATAATCATAAACTGCATAACCCATACTAAATGCAAATTTATATGGCGGTTCTGCTGCTTGATTATGTTTATCAATATTATCCACAATTCGAGCCACTACATCTTCTAGCCCCTTTTCATCCGAAACTCCCAAAACAGCATAAAATTCATCTCCGCCAAATCTACCAATAAAATCATTTGATCTGATACTTGATGTTAAAAGCTTTGCCACTGTTTGAAGAACTTTATCACCTATATCATGGCCAAATTTATCGTTTATAGCTTTAAAATCATCAATATCTATCATTATGGCAGAAAAAGTTCTGCCACTACTAACTGCTTTGATTTTTTCTTTTAAGTAAGAATCTAGCTTTTTACGATTGTTTACACCAGTAAGATAATCTGTAAATATACTTTTATTATGAATATTTAATTGAACAATTAAAATTGATAAGACCATGCCATTCAAGGCGAAAGATAGTCCATAAAACGCTAATTGTAATAAGGTACCTAAAACGGGCGGAATTGAAAAACATAAAAGTGACAAGAAATACTTTTCTTCAATTCTTTTTCTATTTACAAATATAAAAATTGATGTAGCAACTATAAATACCAAGGGGATAGAAGCAGAAAACCAATATAAAGGACCCCTATGGTATATATTAGCTGAATCAATATGGTAATACCAGCCGTAGATTTGAGATAAATTAAGTATAACAAAATTGATTGCATTTACAACTAAAAGCGGATAAATTATGCGTTTCGTTCTATTCTCATCTTGGTATATCTGATAGTGGACATACAAGAACCAAATAGATGGTATAACTGGAGTAAATAAAAATAACATATAATTTCCAAATTGATTTAAAATTGGATAAATCGTGTCAGGACTTCCATCAAACCTACCCAATATATCAAAAATTAATAAGAAAAATATAGCCCTTATCATCTGTGTAAAAATTTTATTATGTAAATACTCACTATCAGCGTGTTTTGAAGACTGAGTATATATAATACTAAGTATTAAGATGGAGTAAAGATTTAAAGTGAAATTTAATATTAAATTCATAAAATCATCACCTCTATCTCTCGGTTTTTAGGTTATTACTGATAAAGCTTTGTATCTTTATAATTTTTTATTCCTCTTTATAATAATATATCATTTACTCAAGTTTTGCATCATTTTTTATGAAAAAGCCTGAGAAAAAGCCAGAAGGAATCAATCCTACTGGCTTTAAATATTATTTATAGCTTACCCCATTTGAAGTTTAGAAGCAAAGATAATTTACCCTAGTTCTTCCAATCTTAGTAATAATTCTCCTGCTTCTATTCTATCTCCTTCTTTAGAAAAAATAACTCCAACTTTCCCATCTATAGCAGCTGTGATTTGCGTCTCCATCTTCATCGCTTCTACCACAGCTACCAATTGATTCTTTTTGACTATATCTCCTACTTTAACTAAGATCTTAGCTACAGTTCCAGGTATACTTGAACCAATATCTCTTTTATCTTCTGGGTTTGTCATTTTAACCTCAACACTAGTCTTTACAACATTGCTGGCCTTATCAAATATTTTCACAGCTCTTCTACTGTCGTTTATTTCAAAATATAGAGTTCTAAAGCCCATCTCGTTTATTGAACCTATTTCAATTAGCTTTATTACAAGGATCTTTCCTTCTTCTATTTCTACTTCTCCAATTTCACCTTCTCTTAGGCCATGAAAGAAAATATCGCTTTCCATCCTGCTAAAGTCACCATTTTCTTCTTTATATTTTAAATAATCCTCAAATACCTTTGGATAAAGCGCATAAGATAGAACCTCTTCAATATTTCCTTCTATCCCAAAATTATCTTCTAAATACTTTTTAATCTTAGCAAAATCCTCATCTTCTAGCAATTCACCTGCTCTCCCAGTAATTGGCTCTTCTCCCTTTAATACCAACTTTTGTAACTCTTCTGGAAATCCTCCCATAGGTTGGCCCATCATCCCCTTAAAGTATGAAACTACACTGTCAGGAAATGCCATATCTTTTGCTTTTTCATATATATTTTCTGGATCTAAGTCATTTTGAACCATAAATATTGCAAGATCTCCAACAACTTTAGAAGTAGGAGTCACTTTTATTATGTCTCCTAGCATATCATTAACTGTCTTAAACATTTCTTTTACTTCCTTAAACTTATGACCAAGTCCAAAACTTTCAACTTGTGGTTTAAAGTTTGAATATTGACCACCAGGTATCTCATATTTATAAATCTCGGCAGTTCCAGATTTAAGTTCTGATTCAAATTCAGAATATATTGGCCTTATAGCTGCCCAGTAATCAGAAATTACTTGAAGTGAATCAATATCTAAACCTGTAGTTCTTTCGGTGTGTTCAAGCGCTGCCACTATAGAGTTTAATGCAGGCTGACTTGTAATCCCAGACATACTATTAAATGCAGCATCTACAATATCCACACCTGCTTGAGCTGCCATTAAAACTGTAGCTATACCATTGCCACTTGTATCATGTGTATGGAGGTGGATTGGAATATCTATTTCTTTTTTTAATTCTGTAACTAGTTGATATGCAGCTTCTGGTTTTAATAAAGAAGACATATCTTTAATACCAAGAATATGTGCTCCTGTACTCTCAAGTTCCTTAGCAGTTTTTATATAGTAATCAAGAGTATACTTTTTCTTGTCTTTGTTTAATATATCTCCTGAGTAGCATATGCACGTCTCTGCAATTTTACCTGTTTTTAAAACTTCTTCAGTAGCTATTTTCATACCTTCAATATAATTTAGAGAGTCAAATATTCTAAATATATCTATCCCATTTTTAGCTGATTGTTGAACAAATTCTCGTACAACATTATCAGGGTAGTTTTTATATCCAACTGCATTTGATCCTCTTATTAACATTTGCAAAAGTATATTTGGTATTTTCTTTCTTAAAATCTCTAATCTTTCCCAAGGGGATTCATTTAAAAACCTATATGCTACATCAAATGTTGCCCCTCCCCACATCTCAAGTGAAAAAATGTCATTTCCAAGCACAGAAACAGCTTTTGAAATATTATACATGTCATTTGTTCTTACCCTAGTTGCCATAAGTGATTGATGAGCATCTCTAAAAGTTGTATCTGTAACAAGGAGTCTTTTGTTGTCTTTTATCCAATCAACTAATCCTTCTGGACCTTTCTCATCTAGTATCTGCTTTGTACCTCTTTGTTCTTTTGGTCTGGTAAGTTGTGGTACTCTTGGATAGTCAAATTCTGGTTTGATCCCTTTGGTTTTATTTACAACTTTTTCACCAATATAGTTTAGTATTCTAAGCTCAATATCCTTTTTCGCAATGATATCAAATAATCCTTCATTTAAGTTGATAAATCCTGTATCACATTTTCCACTTAAAAAATCCGGATGATTTAAGACGTTTATTAAAAATGGAATATTAGTCTTAACCCCTCTAACTTTAATCTCTTTAAGAGCCCTGTTTAGCTTCCTAGAAGCATCTTCAAATGTCCTTGACCATGATATTACCTTAACTAATAGAGAATCATAATATGGGCTTATAACAGAACCTGTAAAACCATTTCCTCCGTCTAGTCTAATACCCGCACCAGATCCAGTCCTATATATATCTATAATTCCTGTATCTGGAGCAAAGTTATTTTGAGGATCTTCTGTTGTTACTCTACATTGTATTGAAAATCCATTCATTACTATATCATCTTGGCTTTTAATCCCAATCCTATCTGAATCTAATCTATAACCTTCTGAAATTAAAATTTGAGACTGAACAATATCTATTCCTGTAACCATTTCTGTAACAGTATGTTCTACTTGTATTCTTGGGTTTACTTCAATAAAATAATGCTCTCCATGTTTATCTAATAAAAATTCTACAGTTCCTGCATTCATATAATTTACAGCTTTAGCTATTTTTACAGCATCTTCACATATTTTTTCTCTTTGTTCTTGAGAAATTGAAAAAGCTGGAGTGTACTCAACTACCTTTTGGTGTCTTCTTTGAATTGAACAATCTCTTTCAAATAAATGGACAATATTTCCATACTTATCACCAAGTATTTGAACTTCTATATGCTTTGGTTTTTCAAGGTATTTTTCAATAAATATATCGTCAACACCAAAAGCTTTTTTTGCTTCGTTTTTAGCGCTATAGTATTCTCTTATTAAATCTTCTTCTCGATTTACTATCCTCATACCCCTACCGCCACCACCAGCTGCTGCTTTTAATATAACTGGGTATCCACTAAATGCTGCAAACTCTTTTGCCTCATCTTCGTTGGTAACCGATCTGTCTATTCCCGGAATAATATTTACTCCAACGCTCTTTGCAACAATTTTTGATTTTATCTTATCTCCAAGTTTCTCCATCATCTCAGGAGTAGGTCCAATTAATTCTATACCAACTTCTCTACATTTTCTACCAAATTCAGGGTTCTCAGCTAAAAATCCATATCCCGGATGTATAGCATCTACACCTTTTTTTAATGCAATCTTGATAATTTCATCAATACTTAAATAAGCCTCAAGCGGCCCCTTGTTTCTTCCTATTAAATAAGATTCATCTGCTTTAGTACGAAACAATGAACTTTTATCTTCCTCTGAATAAATGGCTACTGTCCTTATACCTAATTCATTACAAGCTCGAAATACCCTAATAGCAATCTCGCCTCTATTTGCAACTAATACTTTCTTAAATTTAGTAATCATACCACACCTCCAATAATACATTTTATTCTATACAATATCATAGTTTGAGCCAGTTTTAAATATACATTTTATAACTTACCTATAAAAATATTCTATTGATATATTACCTAATATTATACCCTTAATCCATCTACTTTATCAAACCAATATATTACATTCCCTGCCAGAAATTTTGCAACAAAACAGGACAAGGTTCCTGTCCCCTCGTCCTGCATTGATTATTGTCCTTTATTTAATTTTATTTATGTGGCCCTTCAACTTCATCTTTCATATCATCCATTGGACCAATTACTTCAAAACTTTTGCCACTGTTTTCTAATAATTCATGGATAGAGTAATTTATGCTCCCTTCTCCATCAGATTTTAATTCATTTAATCTTTTTTTACTTATACCAAATACAATTCTCCCAATTCCACTCCAATATATAGCCCCAGTACACATAGTACAAGGTTCAGCTGAATTATACATAGTGCATTTTTTTAAGAATTCTTTATCATATTTCTCGGCGGCTCTTCGCGCTATTTTTAACTCTGGATGACCTGTTATATCATTTTCAGTTACTTGTGTATTCTCATCTTCCATTAAAATATTCCCTTTTTCATCTACTAGAATAGATCCAAAAGGATTATCACCTTTATTCTTTGCACTATATGCAAGCTCGATAGCCTTATTAATATAATATTTATCATCTTTTAATTCCATCTATATCTCCTCCTGTGTGTCAAACTAACTTCCGGTTTCAAAAACGATACGTCCTTCAATTTCTCTTGTTATATTTTGATGCTGTCAAAACCGGTCTTCCAAGACTCCATATGATAATATCTTATTTATACCTTGCGACAACTATTTATCTTAACCGCCTTTTTTGTTCACGGTTTAAACCCTCAGTTGATTCATCAAATAATTCTACCAATTCTTTGTTAAATTCTCTGTATAAAGAAGGATATTTCTTCTTTATTCGCATTACGCCATAAGCTATAGCTTCTTTTTCCGATTCCAATTCCTGCATCATTTCATGTGGATATTCCTTTAAAAACTCTTCATAATTTTCATTGTCAGAATATCTCTTATAGAATAAATCCAGAATCTTTACATGAACATATGGAATTAATTCATAGTCTTTTGATGAACGAATCAACTCCTTCTCTAACTTAGCAACTGGCTGAATTTCTTTTCTGTGTTCCTTAATATCCAAATCCTTTGGGTATATTTGGCTCGCTATTTGCAAGTAAATATCCGCTTCTCTATAACGAGGCACCTCCAGATATAATTCTACTTCTTCTAATAAATAATACTTTAGCATGGATAATTCTTCTTCATCTGTAATATTTTTAGATAATTTCCTAAAATAATTTTGAATTTTAGAAATTTCTCCCCATTTTCCAAGTTTTATTCCAATGTTTAGCCAATCAATTAAAAGGTTTAAATCATCAATAGTTAATTTTTTTATTTTAGGCAAAGCTATTCCAAATTCTTGCCAGGCTTCTTTTAAATGTCCAGAATCCAGCCATGCCATTATTCGAAGTTCATACCAGTATTTCATATCTCTTATATATATTAAGCCTTTATTTAGTGTATCAAGTACTTGTTTATAATACTCTTTTGAATGGAGCATAGAAGCCTTAATAAATATAAGATCTTGTTTTTCTTCAATATCAACCATTTCTATTAATTCATCGATAAGATCTTGAAATTCCTCCATCTCTCCCATCTCCAAAAATAAATGTACCTGTGCTAATTTTACTTCAATATTGTTTGAATCTATTTCAGATACATAATTTAGTAGATTTTGAGCTTTTTCAAATTCACCCATTTCTATCAAGGACTCAATGTCATCCATAAACTTTTCTAGATTATCCCCATATTTACGGACCATATCATATTCTTTGCGTCTATCAACATCTTTTAATATTTCATAAGCTCTTCTAATTTCTTGAAATTCTTCTGGATGGGTTTCAGGTGGAAACTCTCTTAGTTTCTTTATATACTTTTCTTTAATTCTATCCTGCCCAATATTAGATCTGGTACCCAATATCTTGTAAAGATTTTCAACCTTATTTGCTTTTGTTTTTCGCTTTTTAGAATAGAATCCATTTGACATTTTTTCAACTCCTAAGACTCAAAATTTATCATAAAATCTAATACTTCCTCAATCGCATCTAGCAAGCTATCTTCATCTTCCTTTTCTAGTGCATTTAGGAGACATTGGGTTATTTTATCAACCTGTTCTTGTTGTTTTTTTGGCAAAGTGATTTTTAATTTATTCAATTCATTTATATGCGTCTTTGCTTCCTCCTCCAATGATTCCCATGTCTGTTCTTCATCAAAATCTTCATCATCAAAAAAAGTCATTTCTTGCCATTCTTCAAATTCTACTGCTTTAGTAAAAAGTGATTCTATTTTTTCCACACTTTCTTCTAAAGTTTTTTGAGATTCACGATTTAGTGCATCTTGTACTGTCACCGTCATCTCTTTTCCAGTAGAAATGCATTTAGCGTGAACTTCTAATATCCCATTTAAATTATACCTAAATTTTACTTCTACAACTTCCTCTCCAGCAATATTAGCCGGAATGCCTTCTAATAAAAATTCTCCTAATTTATAATTGTTAATAACCCATTCATGCTCCCCCTGATATATCTCTATGGACACTTTTGTTTGATTGTCGTAGGTGGTGGTAAAATTTTCACTTCGGGTTACCGGTATGGTTGAATTTTTAGGTATAATTATGGCAAAACCACCAGATCTTAAAGCCGATGATTTTGATTCCTTCAACACAGCAATTCCCATAGAAAAAGGTGATACATCTGTAACTATAAGTCCACTCTCAGATAGCACTCCTGATTTCAGTCCTGCCTGAACGGCAGCACCTAAGGCCACTGCTTCATCAGGATTAATATCATTTTTAGGATTTTTACCAAAAAGATTAGATATTAATTCATATACTCTAGGTATTCTTGTTGAACCTCCAACAAGCAATATTTCATCAATATCTTCAGCTGAAAGTTCTGCATCCACTAAAACATTTTTTGCTAGTTCTATAGTTTCTTGGAGTAAATCTTCAATTATATCAATAAAATTCTCTCGACTAATCCTTGTATTTAAACCTATAGGCTGGTTATTCTTTACCGTAACTACTGGAATAATTATCTTTACACTATCTTCAGAAGAAAGCTTAATTTTAATATTTTCTGCCTTTTTTTTCAATAAAGCTTTTGCACGAATATCATCTCTAGGATCTATTTTATGTTCATCTATCATTTTATTTGCAAGCCAGTCTACTAGCCTCCAGTCAAAATCCTCTCCACCTAAAAAGTTATTTCCTGTGGAAGCTTTTACTTCCAGAATACCATCCATCATCTCCACAACAGATACGTCAAAGGTTCCTCCACCCAAGTCATAAACTAGAATATGCCCCTCTTTCTTTAAATTATCCAAACCATAAGCCAAAGCTGCTGCTGTCGGTTCGTTGATAATACGCTCTACTATAAACCCTGCTAACTCTCCTGCTTTTTTCGTTGCCTGACGTTGAGCATCTGTAAAATAAGAAGGCACTGTAATTACTGCCTCTTTTTCCCCTTCTCCAAATAAATCATCTACGCTCTTTTTTAGTTCCTTTAAAATCAATGCTGCTACTTCATGAGGCAGTAAATCTCTTTCAGATATATGTATAAGTTCACTTGAACCCATTTTTCTCTTTACTGCTGCAACAGTGCGATTTGGCATGGCAACTAATGAGTCTAGGGCATCCTTGCCCACTACTACATCATCGTCTAAATCAATTAACACTACTGAAGGAATTAATCTCTCTCCATTTTCAGATTCCAATATCTGAGGCTTCTTGTCGTAAATGTATGCTATAGCAGAGTTTGTAGTTCCTAAATCTATACCTACAATTGGAGTAAATCCATCTCCTCTATTATTATTGTTCATATTTTTTTCTCTCCTCTTCTTCTATGGTAATAACTTTTGCTTTTCTTAATAAAGTTCCATCCTCTAAGATAAAACCCCTTTGTAATACGCCTACAACCTCATAAGGCAAATAACTTTTGTCGACATCCTTCTTCTTTGTACTTACAGATTCTGCTAGTTTATGATTAAAGGTCTTTCCTATAATATCAATTTCATATATCCTTAATATTTCTAATGTCTTTATTATTTGTTTTTGCCAATTTTGCAATAACTGAGTCCACTGCTCCTGTTCTTGCTTATACATTTTATCATAAATTAAATCAATATCATCTAACCATTGAATATTTTTCCCCAAAATATAATTTCTTTCCTTAATTAAATTGCTTTTCTCCCTCTCAAACTCCGCATATTTCTCCTCGTAATCTATACTTTCATTTATTTTAGTATTGACTTGATTTAATTTCTTAAATATCTCTTGGAAAGATTTATACTCTAACCTTAATGATTTTTGAATTGCATTTTCATTATTCTCTAACTTCTGATTTATTCCATCTAATTTGTTCTCAAATCTATGCAAATCCTCTCTAAGTAAGTTGGATTTTCTAGTTAATTGAGAAATTTCTTCATTTAATAATACTAATTGATCTTTCTTAGACTCCTTGCTATTTCTCCAAAATTTCCAATCCATAATTCTCCTCCTCTTATGACAAGACACTTGTCCGATAAATCAATGATATCATTATAGGTTAAGATAATAAAGTATTTAATAATAGCTTTACATCTCTAAATCCAATAAATAAAAATTCAGTACTTACAATAAATGTTAGCACTGAATTCCATAGGGCTAATAAACTCCTTGAAAGAGATAAGCCCGTTAATATATTTATAATCTGTTAATTTATATCATTTTTCCAATGCATTTAATAAGAGTGCTTTATAGGTGTATTGTAATTTTATCCGGCTCTCTTTGCTTGAAAGGAAATCTAAATATATATTTGTTTAATCTTCCTTTTCTTAAAAGAGGAAATTTCAGTAAAGCCTAGTGACTTTAAAATACCTATTCCCTCTACAATCCCTGCATAGTAATCCTTATTAAAATGAGCATCAGAACCCACTGTAATAATATTACCACCTAATTCTTTGTATCTTTTTAAAACCCTTTCTTTTGGAAAAGCAGTTTTTAACTCTTCTCTAAGTCCTGAAGTATTCATTTCTATTCCTTTTCCTTTTTTAATAAGAGTTTTTAAAATTGCATCTATAATTTCTTTATAGTCTTTGTAATCATAAGTCTTATCTTCAAAAGGACCATATCTAACTATAAAATCTAAATGACCTAGTAGCTCAAAATTATTAAAATTTTCTACCATCTCTAGTGTAAGCTCAAAATATCTCAAATATGCCTCGTATTGTGACTTCCCATGGAAGAAATCTCCTAAATAAAAATCTTTCCCATCTCCATAATGGATAGATGAGATGACAAAGTCAAAAGGATATTTATCTAAAAACTCATCGATTTCTTCTTTATGATCTTTTTCATAGCCTATCTCTACCCCCACTCTTATAGGCATTCCGTACTCTTGTTCAAAGCTTTTCATAGTTTTAAAATACTCATCATAATCTATATGTTTCTGAAACTCAATTTCTGTTCCCCCAATATCTATATGATCGGTAAAAACAATATACTCTAGCCCCAGTTCTTTTGCTCGGATCAAATACTTCTTTATACTGGCATCACTATCTGGAGAATAATGTGTGTGTACATGATGATCTGTATATATCAACCTAATACCTCCCTATTTCATCCTCTTAGTTAATTCTTCATAAATATCACCTAAACTAACTCCTTCATTTACAAGTAGCACTATTAAATGATAAATTAAATCACTTGATTCATAGACTAATTCTTCACGATTATTTTTTGCACCTATAATCACTTCTGCAGATTCCTCTCCTATCTTTTTAAGAATCTTGTCAACACCTTCATTAAAAAGATAATTTGTATATGAGCCCTCCTTTGGATTTGTTTTTCTATCTAATATAACCTTATAAAGGTCTCCTAGGGTGTTTTTATAATCTTTAGTTGTAAATACTTCATTAAAAAAACAAGAATATTTTCCCGTGTGACATGCTACTCCTGTTTGATTTACCTTTAAAAGTATAGTATCCCCATCACAGTCATAATAAAAACCTTTTACTTCTTGAATATTACCTGAAGTTTCTCCTTTTTTCCATATTTCTTTTCTCGAGCGAGAATAATAATGGGCTATATTAGTTTCCAACGTAAGTTTAAGAGATTCTGCATTCATATAAGCTAACATTAAAACTTCTCCTGTAGCTATATCTTGCGCTATTGCAGGGACAAGTCCGTCTTTATCGTATTTGATATCCATTATAGATCCACCTCTATACCCTTTGATTTCATATATTTTTTTAACTCTTTAATATCTATCTCTTTGTAGTGAAAAACACTAGCTGCCAATACTCCAGCTGCCTTTCCCTCTATAGCTGCTTTGCAAAAATCCTCCATTTTTCCAGCTCCACCTGAAGCAATAACTGGAACATCTACACTATTTGTTATTGCTTTTAAAAGTTCTATATCATACCCTTCTTTCATACCATCTGCATCAATGCTATTTAGAACGAGTTCTCCAGCTCCAAGCCTAACAGCTTCTTGCGCCCATTCCACAGCATCAAGACCAGTATCTAGTCTTCCTCCATTTATAAATACTCTCCACCTATTTTCCCCTAGCTTTTTAACATCCATGCCAAGAACTACTCGATTTGATCCATACTTTTGAGAAGCTTCTCTAATTAACTCTGACCTTTTAACTGCACCTGAGTTAATTGAAACTTTATCTGCTCCTTTTTCTATTATCTGTGTAAAATCTTCAATAGTCTTAACTCCGCCTCCAACACAGAGTGGAATATCTATTTTAGCAGCTACTTTTTCTATAAATTCAAGTGACACTTTTCGCCCTTCATTGGTGGCTGTAATATCATAGAAAACCAGTTCATCTGCACCTGCTTTAGAGTAAAATTCTGCTAAAGTTTCAGGATCATCTACATCTTGTATATTATCAAACTTTTTACCCTTTACAACTCTACCATCTCTAACATCCAGACATGGAATAATTCGTACTAACATTTTAAAGCCTCCTCCAAATCTAGTTTCCCATCATAAAGAGCTTTCCCAACTATGGCTCCATACATATTCATTGCCTTTAATCGTTTAATATCCTCTAAGCTAGTTACCCCTCCCGAAGCAATAACTTCTATAGATACATTTTTAGCCAATTCTTCATATATGAGGAAATTAGGACCAATTAACATTCCATCCTTTTCTATATCTGTATAAACTATGCGCCTTAATCCATAAGATTTTAATTCTTTTATAAAGTCTATAGATTTTAAATCCGAAACTTCCTGCCAACCATTTGTCGCAATAAATCCATTAAGAGCATCTATAGATACTATAATTTTATCACCATATTTTTCGATCATTTCTTTAATCCAAGTAGGATTTTTAACAGCGACAGTTCCTATGATTACTCCCGAAACTCCTAAGTCTAAAAGTGTCTTTATTCCTTTTTCATCTCGGATACCTCCACCTAATTGAATTGGGATATTTATATTTTCTAAAATCTCTTTTACGACCGGTTGATTTATCCTATTACCATCTTTAGCTCCATCAAGATCTACAAGGTGGAGTATCTCAGCTCCCATCCTTTCCCATCTTTTAGCAACTTTTACTGGATCTTTTTCATAAATAATCATCTTGTCATAATCACCCTGGGTAAGTCTTACACACGACTTATCTTTTATATCTATAGCTGGATAAATTACCATCTTACAACACTCCCTTTGTGCTAACCACTTCACTGCCAACAAGGCAAACAGCCTCTTTAATGGCCCGCCCTAAACCTTTAAATACAGCCTCTATCATATGATGATCATTTTCTCCACGCATTACATCTATATGAAGAGTTATTGCTGCCGCCATCGCAAAGGCATGGAAAAACTCTTTAAAACTTTGAGTTTCCATATCTCCTATTCTTTCAGACTTGAATTTAAGATTTTCAACTAAATATGGGCGATTGGAAATATCTATTGCAATAAGCACAAGACTTTCATCCATAGGAGTAATGGGAGAAGCAAATCTTTGTATTCCTTTTTTATCCCCTAAAGCCTCTTTAAAAGCTGTTCCTAGTGATAATCCTATATCTTCTACGCTATGGTGAGTATCCACGTAAAGATCGCCTTTACATGACACCTCTAAATCAAAACCTGCATAAAATGCCATGGCTTTTAACATATGATCAAAGAAGCCTATACCTGAATTTATATTGATTTTTCCAGAACCACCTAGTTTTAAATCTAATTCTATCTTTGTCTCTAAAGTATTTCTACTTATTTTAGCTTCGCGCATTTTTTTCCTCCTCCATTACTTTTATTACGTTATTATTTTCCTCAGGCCTGCCTATAGTAAGCCTATAATAACCTTTTAACTCTCCACCAAACTTTCGAATGAGTATGCCATTATCACACAGGGCTTTATATATATTTATTGGTGCTTTGAAAAACAAGAAATTCGCCCCAGAAGGAAAAGGCTTTATTCTATTATCCTCTAAAAACCCTCTCATCCTCTCTCTTTCTTCTTTAATAGTTTTTATATTTTCATTTATTGCAGACTCGTTTTGGAGTGCTTTTAATCCCATCTCTTGTGTAAGCGAATTTATATTATATGGCGATTTAACACGGTTTATACAATCTATTGTTTCTTTATTAGCAATCATATAGCCAAGTCTTATTCCTGCAAGCCCCATAGCCTTTGAAAAAGTCCTTAACACTACTAGATTATCAAACTCAAGAGTATCAACTTCTTGTGGGTAGTCTGCAAATTCAATATAGGCTTCATCAAGGACTACCATAGCATCTACAGATTTAACTATCTTTAAAATATCTTCTTTTGAAATTAAAGTTCCCGTAGGGTTATTAGGATTACATAGTATAACTAACTTTGCCTTTTTTTCTTTAATAAAATCAATAAAAACTTCTACATTTAGACTTTGCATATCATCTAATGGATATTCTGCATACTCACCTTTATGTATAATAGTAAATATTTTATACATACTAAAGGTAGGTGAAAAACTTACTACAGTTTCTCCTGCTTCTAAATAAGCTTTCATCATCAATTCTATAAGTTCGCTAGAACCATTTCCTAAAACAATTTCATCTGGATTTTTCCCTAGTTTTTCGGAAAGCTCTTCCCTCAATTTATCACTTCTATCCACTGGGTAACGATTTAATCCATCTACCCACTCTATCCCTTCATTGGCATCCAATTTAACCCTATAATCCTTCTCAACTACCTTATACGCTTTAAGTTTTTTTATCTCTGCTCTTAAATATCTCTCCATATTACATTTCCTCCATCCTTACTTTAATAGAATTAGCATGGCCAGTTAATCCTTCATTGTCTGCTAAAAGAATAATATCTTTTGCTGACTTTTTAAGAGCATCTTTTGAATAATATAAAAGTGAAGTTTTTTTATAAAAGTCATCTACACTAAGAGCAGAAGAAAAACGAGCAGTTCTTGATGTAGGAAGAGTGTGATTAGGCCCTGCATAATAATCTCCTACTGGTTCAGGTGTATATTCACCAAGAAAAATTGCACCGGCATTTTTAATGCTCTTATAATTTTCAAATGGATCTTTAGTTAATATCTCTAAATGTTCAGGCGCTAGACTATTTGCCATATGGAAGCACTCTTCTTTATTTTCACAGAGAATAATTGCACCATATTCATTAAGAGATGCTTCTGCTATTTCTCTCCTTTTAAGAGTTTGCAACTGCATAGATATCTCTTTTTGAATATTTTTAGCTAATTCTAAGCTATCTGTAAGAACTATACTAGCAGCTCTTTTATCGTGTTCTGCTTGAGCTATTAAATCTGCTGCGATAAATCTTGGATTTGCATATTTATCTGCTATAACAACCACTTCACTTGGCCCAGCTATCATATCTATACCCACCAAACCCGAAACTCTATGCTTTGCCATAGCAACATATATATTGCCAGGTCCTACTATTTTATCTACTTTCGGTATCGTCTCCGTACCATAACAAAGAGCTCCTATAGCTTGAGCACCTCCGACTTTATATATCTCACTAACTCCTAGTAAATCAGCCGTTACCAGTACTGAGTCCTTTATCTTGCCATCACTATCTGCAGGGGTAGTCATAATAATTTGATTTACGCCAGCCAGATTTGCCGGTATTGTATTCATCATTACTGTAGATGGATATGAAGCTGTTCCCCCTGGAATGTATATGCCAACTCTTTCAATAGGCATAATTATTTGTCCCAACATAATATCAGCACTTTCATTTATTGTAAAACCCTCTTTAATCTGTTTTTTATGAAAAGTTCTTATATTTTCAATGGCATTTATAATTGCATTTTTTAAATCTTTATCGATATTTGCTTTAGCATCAGCTATTTCCTCAGCTGTAACTTTAATTTCTTCTAGATTGTTTTTATCATATATTTGAGTAAATTTAAATAAAGCTTTATCACCATTTAACTTAATTTCTTCTAGTATTTCATCTACTCTTTGGAGCACTTCTTTTGATTCCATTTGGCTTCTAGATAAAATTCGCTCAATTTTATCCTTGTCTTTACTAGCAGATATTATCCGAATCATTTACAAGCCTCCCAGTATCTTTTCTATTTTCCGTATCTCATCGTATTTAAATCTATAGCTGACCTTATTGACTATAAGACGAGCACTTATAAGATCAAGTTCTTCCAATACTACCAACCCATTGTCTTTTAAAGTGTTTCCTGTCTCTACAATATCTACAATAACTTCACTTAGGCCCATAAGGGGTGCAAGTTCTACTGCTCCTCCAAGTTTTATAATCTCTATTTGCTGATTTTTTTCCTTGAATACTGATTCTACATATGATGGATAGTTTGTCGCTATTGTCAATACTTCATTTTTTTTAACTAAATTTTGATCTTCAAAGCCTGCTATAACAAACCTACAATTACCATAATTAAGATCCAAAACTTCATAGACATCTTTATTTTCTTCTAATATGGTGTCCTTACCCACTATACCCATATCCGCTACTCCCTTTTCAACATAAGTTACTACATCACAAGGTTTAACAAATATAAAATCAATCTTCTTGTTTTCATTATTATAAACTAACTTCCTAGAATCCTCTTTTATAACAATCTCATACTCTGTGCCTTTAAAAAGTTCAAGTCCTTTATTTCCTAGTCTACCTTTTGCTATAGCAATAGTAAGTCTATCCATTACCTTACCTCCCTGATTCTAACACGAGTAACCAAATCCATATCAACCATAAAACCTATCGCTGGAACTTTTGCTCCATATTTAACAGTTGATTTATCATATCTTCCCCCACTAAGTATCTTAGTTGGAACACTAAGGCAATAGCCCCTAAAAATAATACCATCATAATAATCAAGATCTGCAATCATTGAAAGATCAAGTTTTATGTTATCATTTATATCTTTTCCAATAAAAAACTCCTTCAGCCTCTCTAAAGAGTCTAAAACATCATTCATCTTTGTATTCATCTTATGAGATTTAGCCCTTTCTATAACCTCTTCCATACTTCCCTGCAGATCAAATATCTTATCTAAAATAGTGCTCTGAAGATTCAAAGACTTTGTTTTCGACCGTAAACCATCACAGTTTTTCTTAGAAATAAGACTTTTTATCTCCATTTCATCCTCTACACTCAAATTAATTTCTCTAAAAAATTCCTCTAAAAATTTACTGGATCCCAGTTCCAAAATATATGGTTCGCCTAAAGTATTCATTATAGATGCAGCCATCTGGACGATCTCTCCATCTGCTTTAGAAACTTCCTCACCTAAAGATTCAATTCCCATTTGGTAGTTTTGTAGAATTGTGCCCCTAGAACTATTTCTATATACTTTAGAATTATAGTAAACTTTAAGAGGTGGCTCACCTTCCCATTTTGAAAATATCTGGCTTAATATATTAGTAGTTATGTCAGGTCTTAAAATATATATTTTAGAATCTCCTCCTAGTACCTTTACAGCTTTTGATGAATCTTGCATTATATTTGAATAGATAAAATCATCATAATTTTGAAATGCACTGGGTTCAATAATAGAAAAACCTTTATCTTCAAAATAATTCTCCATTTCTCTTTCAATGTTTTTTCTAAACTTTGTAACTGCTAATTCTTCCTTGATATTTCTAAACTGCATCTTCATCTCTCCTTTTTTATCAAAAATCTAAAAAACCATATAGGCTAGCTATATGGTTAAAGTATACTTCCATCATAGATCTAAGCCCAAGTTTTTAAACAACTTAACAAGAGCATGTATCTATAAACTGATTTACAAACAATCAGTCCATCCTACAAACTCTTATATCTATGATGATTATGAAATTTATTATTTATTATACTATTTGTTTCCATAACGGCACCTCATTTACACTTTATTAATCTACCATAGTATAGCATTATTTAAATAAATGGTCAAGTAAAAAAATAAGCTGTAAATAGTTCACCATTTTACAGCTTATAATTTAATAAAATACCTTTAGCATAAATATTTATTAGCAAATAGGTAAATTCCCAATAACAAGATTACAAAGTCCCATCATATTAATCTCTCTTTGAAACTTATTCCAAGCCGCATCACCAGCAAGAGTAGATTCTGGCTGACCATAATTTGTAAGGTAAATAATTACAAGATCATACTCTGGATCTATCAATAAGAAGGTGCCAGCTCCACCCATCTTACCTATTGCCTTTTCAGATACAAGGTCTCCAAAAAATGAATAAGTGCTATTAGCAGATTCCCAAAACCAGACTTTGGGACCACTTAAAATATAGTGTAGATAGGAAGTCGGCTTTTCAAAAACATCCTTATTAGATATCTTCCCAATCATCTTTTCTACAGTTTTTTCTCCTAGAATTCTTTCGCCTTTATATATACCACCGTTTAAAAGCATTTCAGAGAATATAAACATATCATAGGCATTGGAAAAAAGTCCATCAGAACCAAGGATTTCTCCCATATAGTGTTCTAAATCTTGAGTGAGTTCGCCTTTTAGGTAACGCCCTTTATCTGATATTCCAGTGGATGCACATCTATCTTTATATTCTGGCTTAAACATAGTATCATTCATCCCAAGAGGCTGGAAAATAAATTCTTTTGCAGCCAAAGAGAGGTCTTTGTCCATTATCTTTTCAATTAATTTACCAAATATTCTACATGAAACATCACTATAAAAAACTTTACTCCCAGGTTCTGATTCTAGTTCTAAAGAATAATGAAGATCCCATGCTTTTTTTTGATTACCCTCAAAAGCAGCTTCTTCAATTCCAGGAGGATCCTCGAGCGGTATGCCTGCTGTAAAATTAAGCATATCTCTTATGGTTATCGTTTTCTTAACTTCACTAGTTCCAAACTCAGGTATAAAATCCACAACTTTACTTTCAAGATTAAGATCTCCATCTTGGATAAGTTTAAAAGCCAAAGGAAGAGTTACCATAGTTTTTGTTATAGATTCAATATTAAAAAGTGTATCAGATGCAACCTTTTCTGTTGGATCTTTTGAACCACTATCCATATATCCACTAGATAAGTTAACCAAAACCTCACCCTTATAAGATACAAGTACCTGACTACCAGAATAATGACCATTCTCAATATTTGTTGAAATAAATGACTCTACCTTGCCCTTAATTCCACTTTCTTTTTCTAACATATTCTCGCCTCCTATCTATGCTTGTTTTTTATACTTTGATTTAGTAACTAGCTGTACCACAACAAATGCTATTATCGATGGCAAAATCCAGCCTAACCCTTCAGGGCCTAATGGCAATTTGCTAACTTGAGCATTCACTATATTCTCTGGGAAACCTAAACCTGCTAAAAAATATCCAAGGCTTAATATTATGGCAGTAATAATTGATGTTGCAACCCCTCTCTTAATTTTATCGAAATTTTGATAGAGGCTCCCAACTAAAAGTATAAGTAATGCAGGATAAACCAACATCAACCAAGGAGTGGTATAGCCTACTATTTTGCTAAGTCCAATTAAGCCTATAAGGAACCCTACAACACTGCTTAAAATAACAATAGCTTCATACTTTAACTTTCCACCACTCATTTCTTGGAATACATCTCCAGCGGTTGATGTTAAGCCAACAGATGTAGTAAAGCAAGCAAAAGCCAATATAATAGCAAAGATTACTTTTCCTAAATACCCTAGCAAGGTTTCAGCAATATCCATTGTCAATACACCTATCTGTGCATCTGGGAAAAACGAACCAGTAGTTGCACCTATATAAGTAATACCAATAGAAGTTGCAAGCAATGCTAAAGCTACAATAGCTCCAATAAATTTTAAATTCTTTGCCTGTTCTAATTTATCCTTTACACCTCGCATGGATAATTCCTTTAATATCCAACCTCCCATTAAAGCAGCACCCATAGCATTCATAGTATTATAACCTTCTAAGACTCCTTCGGTTAGTGCATTCTCCAAAGTATAGAGGGGCAAAGCTGCTATTGGAGATACAATTCCTTTAATAATAAGAATAAACATAAAAACAATTAGAATAGGTGAAAATACTTTTCCTATCCTGTCTATAACTTGAGTTCTATTAAAAGCAACATAAGCATTTAAAGCAAAGAAAATTAGTAAAGTAACCAATATTGGAACTCCAGGGAAAAAAGGTGCAATTGACATTTCATGGGTAGCTGAAGAAACCCTTGGCAATATAAATATAGGACCAATTATTAGCATACAAATAGTAGTAAATATTATTCCAAATTTTTTGCCTAGTGTATTAGATGACATTTTTAATAATGTTTGCTGTCTTTGCGCAACAGCTAAATATGCTACGAGTACCCCAAGACTATTAATAATACCATAACCCAATCCTGCTACAAGCCAAGCTTGTCCAGCTTCCCTACCAAGTATTGGCGGAAATAATACATCCCCTACCCCAAAATGACCTGAAAATAATGCCATAGATATTACAATAACGGCACCTATGGGTAAAATGTTTTTGTTTGTTTCTTCTTTCATTTCTTTTCATCTCCTTTTTAATTCTTATACAGAATATAGTAAAACTCTCTCAAATCTCATCCCCTTTATATGAATTATAGTATTTATTAACATATGTCCATAATATAGTTTATTATAATATAACACCTATATTTATGAATTGCAACCTCACCATTCGGTATGATTGCCAAATTATTATAGTTTCGTATATTTACTTAAAATCATTAACCTAATAGCACCGACAATAATGGTAATAAAAACGGTACAAGGACAGTAAGAATAATTCCTGTAATTAGTGTCACTAAAGCTAATCGAACACCTACAAATTTAGTTATTGGTGCCAACATTGTATCCATACTACCTGCAGCCCCTCCTGCAATAGGACTTCCAGGACTTATTTTAATAAGGAGAGGCATTAGAATAATAGTAAAAAATTCTCGCATTACATTAACAACAAATCCATACCTGCCTATTTCAATAAACGGAATTATGGTCAAATATATCACCTTCCAGGATAAGTTTTCTTGTTCTCCATCATATTTTCGTTTTCCTTATTAGGAAAACCAACACTCTTTATAACAAATGCAATAATTTAATCTACTGTCATTTATGGACTGTATTTTACAAATCCCATTACTTTTATAGTGCTTTTTATTAAAGGTAAAGGCCACACAAAAGGAGTTTTTTTATAGATAACAAAGTTTAAAAACTGGATAAACCCGTTTTCTCTTGAATATAGTATAACGCTCGTTTTATAATTGATTTTTCTTTGTACACTTCAAAATCCAAAGTATAGTCTCCATCTTCGTTATTCCATATTCTATCAAAATATTTTTCTACTTTAACCGCTTCAG
>CAZRXS010000009.1:33989-38129 GCA_964604145.1 uncultured Gudongella sp.
CCATCTTCGTTATTCCATATTCTATCAAAATATTTTTCTACTTTAACCGCTTCAGTATTATCTTTTTGGAAAACAACCTTTAAATTTGTTTCCAGATTATAATTCTCAATATTTCTACGAGTAAGATTTGCTGATCCTCCTATTGCGATTGTTTCTTTTTCTTTTAAGAAAATAGTAGCTTTACTATGAAACTGCTCTCCATGAGTAGCATACCATCTTACTCCGATTTTCCCCTTTGAATCATTAACTAATTTATATGCAACCGGTCTATTTGGGACGCCATTTTTTTTGATTCCAAATGCATCCTTATTTGCATCTAAAACTATCTTTATTTCCACACCCCTATGGCTTGCTTTTAGTAATTGTTCTATTAGCTCATGGTCCGCTAAATAGAACATTACCATCTTGATTTCATCACCCTTTTGGGTGTTTTTAATTTCTTTAATTAATACTTCTTTGATTTTCCCTTCCGTAATCACTTGTGCTTGATCTGGTCCTTCTACAAAACTATTAACACTGAATTTAAAAGGCTCTCCTCCAGAAAATTTAATAATTGCATTTTCTGTTTCTAGCAAGTCATTAATTATCTCTCCCTTAACTGCTAAAGCAATATTTGAATGATTACCACTTGCATCATGGGCATTAAAAGAAGTAACCAATCCTTCATTTTCTGTGATTACTACTTTTCGGTGGTTTGCTTTCATATTTAAAAGCTTTAAATATGAAGCTAGTGTTACTTTAGGAGAGTCTGGACTAAAAGGATTCCGTAGCCAGCCTTTTCTGCTTGTATTTAATTTACTGAAAAATGTACGCCATAAGCCTGAATAGATAGGATTTGGATCTGGTAATTGTTCTAGGTCAGTAATTATCACTTGGATACCATTATTCTTTAGCATTTCCAAATATTTAGAAGGGTATGAACCGTAGAAGGTATTAATTTCATCTGTAATAAATACTACTTCTATATTTGAAATCTTTTTCTTTTTCTCAATTAAAGTGTCTGTTAACTGACCAGAAATATTTTCATAAGAATATTTTCGATCATAATCATCATTAAATAGAAACATATCTATTACAATAAATTCCTGGGCATTTTTAATCATATCTAGAATTTTAGAAAAGATCTTTTGATCATAAACAATGGATTCATTTTGCATATAGGTCAAGTTATAGATAAATTCAACCTTGCTATTTCTTAATTTACCTTTTCTTGAAGTTCCCTTGGGTGTCCCCGTTTTAAAAGCATTATATGCAATCACAATTACTAATACAATTACAAGTGCGATTATTATCCATGGCATATTTATGTTTATCCTCATTTTGCCTCCTATATAATGTTCTAAATAAGATTTCATCTTAAGAAAATTATATCATATTTTTACATTTATCAGCAGCACCTAGAAGAACAATTGAATTTTGTAAATAATCATCCATTGTTATGATATAATAAATTTGGGAGGTTTTAAAATTGAACTCATTAGCAGATATAGCATTAGAGTACATAGAGAGTAAAGATAAATATGGAATTGACAAAAATTTATACCATTATAATTGTGCTGAAGTCTTGTTAAATGCATGCAATGATTATTATAAATTAAATGTAAGTAAAGAAATGTTAAAAGCAGCAATTCCTTTTGGTGGAGGTATGTGTTCAGAAAGTACATGTGGCATATTAACAGGAAGCGTAATGGCACTAGGCCTAATTTTTGCCGAAGATAAACCAACAAGCAATGATAAAGTTAAAAGTATAACTAAAGAATGGCTAGAGATATTTGAAAACAAATTTGGAAGTATAAATTGCAAAGAGTTAAAAGAGAATCACCGCGATCCAGAGTTTGGGTGCAGAGCTTTAATGCTGGAAGCATCAGACTTGCTAGAGCAATTGATAAGTAAATATCTATAATTTGAAATAACAGATTCAAGTGGTACTTTATCTTATTTATTTACTAAGAATTCCTATTTTAATCTATCCTTTATATTCAATCATACCAATTTTAAGCAGTTGATATGTTCCCACAACAATAAAAATAAGGGTTCCCTGATATGAATGCTTTCAGCAAAATCTCCAAATAAAACTCATAGTCTGGAAATCCTTTATCTATAAGATTTTTCTATTAAAGTATTTTTAACCATTGACTTCAACACCCAGCCACTTAGCCGTAGAATGTTACAATCCCTCTTCATTACGCCCATGATCTTAACTACGATCTATTATCCAATTTAACAAATTTTCATCATCTATTGATCCATCTGCAAGACCTAATCCTAAGGTTACCAATTCTTCATTTGTACAAACAAGCTCAACCCCATTTATTTCTAAGAATGTTATCATCACTAAAACCCCAATTCTTTTGTTCCCATCTATAAAGGGATGGTTCTTTATTAAAAAATAACCCAATTTTGCTGCCTTTGCTTTTATTGTTCTATAAATATACTCGCTATCAAAAGTTTGAAATGGAGCATTTAATGCAGAATCTAATAATCTTTCATCCCTAATTCCATTTCTACCACCAGTTTCACTTATTAACATACTATGAATTTTTATTACTTGATCTTTACTCAGCTTTTTCATTTTGCCAGTTCCTCAAAGGCCTTCATATATCTAGATAAAATATTTTTAGCTACCTCCTCTACCTCCATATCTCCAATTATTTCTTCTTTTTCTAATTGACTATATTCTATTAGTACATAACGTGGTTTATTATTTTTTAATATTACTGCTGCACCATTCTCATCAACCATCTTTGCTATTTTTGAAAAATTTTGATTAGCTTCTGTTATTGAAACCAAATTATTTATATTAATGTTCATAAAATCATCTCCTTCTAGTAATATTATACCCTATTTATTAGGATGAATTCAACCTAATTGATTGTTATTTATAAGTTTTGATATACTTTCACATCTAAATCTTCTGTAAATCTATTACAGCTAGCTTTTAAAATACCAAAAGGCAACTATCACAATCAATAGTTGCCTTTTGGTTTCATTCTATTCTAGTCGAGTATTCTTCAATTATTGCTTTTATTACTTTACAATAGTCTCACTAAATCTCACTAGGATTGTTGCTACTTGTGCACGCGTTGCGCTGTCTTTTGGCATAAGTTTCTTGTTTGATCCTTGGATTAATCCAGTATTAACACTCCATGCTAGTGTAGGTAGAGCATATTCTGAAATATTATCATAATCTAAGAATTCTCTAATTACCATACCACCCTGTGTAGTATCATAACCCTTATACTGAGCATAACGGTATAAGATTGAAGCCATTTGCTCGCGTGTGATACTATCGTTTGGTCCAAATAAACCATTACCATATCCGGTTACAATACCTTTTTCAGATGCCCAATTAACAGCTGTAGTATAATAATTATTTGCCATAACATCAGCAAAGCTATTGACATTTGAAACTGGCTCGTTTTCCATTCTCCATAATACTGTTACTATCATTCCTCTACTCATAGGCACGTTAGGGCTAAATAGAGTTTCGGAAGTACCTGAGAACCATCCTTTATCAGTGGCTTTCATAATTGGATCGTAGTACCACTCATTTGCTGGAACATCTATAAAGTCGTCTTTCTTATCTTCTTCAGGTTCAATAACTTCTATCTTTTTGAAAGTTGCAGAGATTGTATGGTCTGCTCTTACTCTTTTAAATTCATATGAGCTTACTGCGCCCACACTCTTACCATCTACTTTAACATCTTCTATTTCATAACCTTCGTCTGCCTTAATTTCAAATTCTACATTTCTGCCTGATCTTACACTTACAGTCTTATCTGCATCAATTATACCGCCTTTTCCTGAGCTTGTTTTGATTGTGTAGCTTGTAGTTGTTGAACTACTGCTGCTACTGCTACCCCCGCCTCCTGATGATGCTGCATATTTATTAATTGTGATTGTAGTAGCTTTATTCACGACTATTTCTTTTGTAGAACCTTTTGATACTTTACTGCCATTTACTGTAATATCTGTAACTGCTGTAATTGTTAATGTCTTTTCTCCTTCTAATGCTGATAAATCATCTGCTCCTGTTATTGTGTAGTCTGTTGTTTCAGTTGCATCTCCAGCTATTGTTACTGCATAGGTTGTTACCCCATCTTCTACATATTGTGCTATTACTGTTAAATTACCTGTTAC
>CAZRXS010000010.1:0-10411 GCA_964604145.1 uncultured Gudongella sp.
ATACATCAATATATTTTTCAGCTTGAACGGCAGCTATTGCACCATCAGCAGTAGCAGTAACCACTTGTCTTAACGACTTAACTCTAACATCCCCTGCTGCGAAAACCCCATCAATATTAGTCTTCATATTTTCATCTGTTTTAATATACCCATTTTCAATGTCAATTATTTCATCAAATAATTTTGTTGCAGGAAGGTATCCTATAAATGGGAATACTCCAAATGTGCCATCTTCTTCATCAGCAAATATTTCTTTTTCTTCACCTGTTTTAAGATTTTTAATCGTTATAGACTCTAATAAGCCATCACCTTTTAACTCAGTAATTGCACTATCCCAAATAAAGTCAATTTTGTCATTATTAAATGCTTTTTCTTGAATTGATTTTGCAGCTCTTAATTCATCTCTTCTGTGTATTATTGTAACTTTCCTTGCAAATTTTGTTAGGTATATGGCCTCTTCTACTGCTGTGTCTCCTCCACCCATTACATATAATTCAAGATCTTCAAAGAAAGCTGCATCACATGTAGCACAGTAAGACACACCTCTTCCTATAAGCTCTTTTTCACCTGGGCAACCAATTGGTCTTGGAACAGCACCTGTTGCTATGATAACTGTTTTTGCCTGGTACTCTTCTTTTTCTCCTTTTAGGGTTTTTACCTTTCCAGAAAAATCTACTGACTCAATTGTGTCTGATACCATTTTTGCACCAAAACTTTCTGCTTGGTCAACCATTCTTTGCACTAAAGATGGCCCTGTCGCATTTTCAATAGAACCAGGGTAATTTGCTACCTCAGCAGTTGTAACTATCTGTCCACCGGCAGCTTCTTTTTCAATAATCAAAGTGCTTAGTCTAGCTCTGGCTGCATATAAGCCTGCTGCCAATCCAGCTGGCCCAGATCCGATTATAACCAAATCATAAATCATCCATTCTCCTCCTTTTTATTATTTTTTATATAAATGTATCATATTTATATTACCCTAAAAAAATATTTTCAACTCTTTTTAAGGGTAGCAGTTATTAAATAAGCATAATAAATTACTTATAAAAAAACTTTTTAAATATGATTAACAATTCCCATAGCATTTAATTTCTTATATAACAGGAAAATAAAATTCTTTATATAAAAATAAACAGAATAAATAGAACTCTGCCTATTTACTCTGTTTATTGACCTGAGAGATTCTCCCGATAGCATTATGGGGTTGCTCCGTCGGTGTATAAGACGCTTTCCAGAGTTCTGTCATATAACGGTCCTCTTGCCTGAGAGGTTCTTAAAAGAGTGGCTAACTCTTCTGATTACTCCTTCGGCGCCACAATTGTGGGCTCTCCCGCTATAATCTTCCAGAATTATCAAATTTTGTTTTGTTACATTTTTAACAACTGTAACAAATTCATTATACTCTATCTAAAAATTAAATTCAATAGTAATACTGAATTATTTCTTATTATTTGCAAATTTATCAAGAACATACATGGCAATATTTTTTGAATGGTCAGATATTCTCTCTAAATTGCTTATGGCATCTAAAAATATTATTCCTGCTCCTGTTTCGCATAGTCCCTTGTTTAATCTATCAATATGGTTTGTACGATTTTGTTTTTCTAATTCATCAACTTCATCTTCCAATCTTAAGACTTGTCTTGCAAGAGTCTCATCTACTTCTTTATATGCAATTAAAGATGACTTAAATGCATTTTCACATAAATTATACATCTCTAGCATCTCTTCTTTTGCTCTATCTGTAAAAGACAAATCATTATCCACCTTATATTGGGCAAGTTCAGCAATGTTTTCTATATGATCCCCTACTCTTTCTATGTCTCCTATTATATAAAGCATTGCGTTAACATCTTTATGTTGTTCATCTGATAAAGGTGCATTTGAAAGTGTAACCAGATAATCTGTAATCTCTCTTTGGATTTTGTTAATTACTTTTTCCCTATCAAAGATCTCATCCAAATTATTAACTTTATCTTCTAAAAAAACGATTTTACTCGCTTCTAGGTTTTCAAGTACAAGTTCTCCCATTCTTTGAGCTTCTCTGGATGCTTGACCTAATGCAATTGATGGCGTTTCTATAATTCTCTTATCGAGGTATTTAGATTCTGTTATACCCTCGTCTATTCCTGGTACTAGCTTTTCAACAACTTTTACAAGAAGCATTGCAAATGGTAGCTGTATAAGAACATTAACAACATTAAATGAGGTATGTGCATTTGCAATCTGTCTTTGTATGTCATTTGGAGAAAGATAGGTGACCAACCACTCTACTGGGTATCTTAAAACAGTCATAAATATAATGGTACCAATTAAATTAAATAAAAAGTGCATTAGTGCTGCTCTTTTAGCTGTTTTATTTGCTCCTAAACTAGATAGTATTGCAGTTGTTGTCGTTCCTATATTTTCACCAAATAATATTGGAAATGCTATATTCATATTAATTAAGCCTTGTCCTGCTAATGCTTGAAGAAGTCCAATGGAAGCTGAAGAACTTTGCACAATAGTAGTAAGGCCTAAGCCTCCTAACATTCCCATTACTGGGTTTTCAAGCCCTGCCATAAAACTTGCAAAAGCTGGCAAGCCTGCCAAAGGTTTTAATCCATCACCCATCATATCCATTCCAATAAACAATATACCAAATCCTATTAGGATTTCTGAATACATCTTAGCTTTCTTCTTTTTTGCACCAATCCAAATTGCTACCCCTATTGCTACAGCCAAGGGCGCATAGTCTGTGAGTTTAAAAGCAATAAGTTGTGCTGTAACGGTGGTTCCTATATTTGCACCCATAATTACACCAACCGCTTGCGGCAATGTCATTAATCCAGCATTAACAAATCCTATAACCATTACTGTGGTGGCACTAGAACTTTGAACTATCATTGAAACTATAGCTCCAACAAAAACTCCAGCGACCCTATTTTTTGTCAAAGACTCTATCATTTTTTTTAGACGATTTCCAGCTGCCTTTTCAAGCCCATCTGCCATAGTGTTCATACCAAATAAAAATAACCCAAGCCCACCTAATACTGGTAGAGCATAATCCATAGTCTTAGTACCTCCTTTATAAGTCCCTAAACTATATTATCATAGAAATCTTCTACCTTAAATATAATTTAATAAGATTATTTTAGATTAGGAAAACCCAATTGCCTCAAAGCTTCGAAAATTATGATATTTGCTGAATTTGAAAGATTTAAAGATCTTGTAATATTTTTTTTCATAGGGATCCTTATAAGAGTTTCTCTATTGTCATTTAAAACATCCTCTGGCAGTCCTTTTGTTTCCTTGCCAAAGACAAAAAAAGACTTGTCTTTATAGTTAAACTCACAATAATTTTTGCTTGTTTTTGTAGTTGCATAATAAAAATCTCTATTAGGGTTCCTTTTTAAAACTTCATCAAGGCTATCATAGTAAGTGATATCTACTAAATGCCAGTAATCAAGTCCTGCTCTTTTTAAATGTTTATCTTCTACAGAAAAACCCAGTGGTTTTACTAAATGAAGCCGAGTTTCTGTTAATGCACAAGTTCTTGCTATGCTGCCAGTATTATGTGGTATTTCAGGTTCAACTAATACAATATTTAAAGACATGTATATTCCTCTTTATAAAATAAATTTTTTAATTGCATAGGCTACCCCATCTTCTTCATTTGAAGGGGCTATAAAGTCTGCAGATTCTCTAAGAATAGGATTTCCATTCTCCATCGCTACACCAATTCCAGCAAAATTTATCATAGATAAATCATTTTCATTATCTCCTATAGCCATTATATTTTCACTCTCAATCCCAAGCTCTCTAGATAATAAGGCCAGCGCTGTCCCTTTTGATACTCCCTTATTCATTACTTCTACATTGTTACCCCAGCTACTAGATAAAGAAATGCCTTCTATCTTTGATAGTTTTTCCCTTACCCTTGTTAGCTTTATATTATCTTGTTCTATAAATAAAAATTCATATATATTTAAATCATCTTGAGCTAATATTTCATTGTCTTTTTCATACATTACTACATCAATATCATGCCCTTTAAGCTTAGCACGTGAAGATGAGTAGTACTCGCTTACTTCTTTAACATACTGGTTAGTGAAAAAGCTGTCTTCGTTATAAAAGTGAAAATAAACAGAGGACTCTTTCCCAACTTTCATAATTTCCATCATTTTATCTTTAGGAATAGGTCTTTTAGATAAAATATTAGTCTGGTTATCTATTATTATACCACCATTACATGCCACTACATAGCTTTCTAAATCTAAGTGTCTTGAATAATAAAGTGCAGATTTAAGAACCCTTCCTGTAGCTAAAACTATTTTAACCCCTTTGTCTTTAGCCATTTTAAGAATATGATGAGTATTTTTTGTTATATAGTTTTTGCTATTTAAAAGTGTTCCGTCTATATCAATTGCTAATAATTTTATGTCCATCCTTCTACCTCCAATAATATCAATATAACACAAATCTTATAGATTTTAAAATATTAGTCATCTTTTAAGGAATAACAAATAGTCCTACGAATCCAAAGGAGCTTCTTCTGGAGTTTCGGGGAGGTAATCTATAATTGGTTCTTCTGGTAGCTCAATTACAGGATCTGGGGTTACCTCTGGCACAGGTGGTCCAACCTTATATATAAAATCCTTTTCCCTATAATAGTCTTGTGTTATTTTTTCTGAACTAATTACCTTTCCATCTTTTAGTTTAGTTTTATAAGTGCTTACTTTATAACCTGTTCTTCCCTCTTGAACAAGTTCTCTGCTCCCAGGTGCTAAAGTATCATCTAGGTTCTCAATAATTTTATAAGGAATGGTAGCTAGTAAATTCGTGTCAATTCGGATGCTATAATCTCTAGATTCTAAATCTCCATATATGAAAAAATATACATTTTTGTTTTCTATCTTTGTGTCTATATATATTGGATAATCAAAATTGTTTCTAAATTTCAAATCTAAACTGGGTGCTGCCACGGCCCCATCTGTACCTTTTCTAACATATGTTGCTGCTATAGAATGAGGATGTCTTTCTATAATTTCAAGATCAGCAAGTAACAACGCATTATAAAGGGTTGTAGAGGTTTGACAAACTCCACCACCTATCCCAGGTGTCAATTCTCCTTTTAGAATAACTGGTGCTTCTTTATAGCCATACTTAGCCTGCTTAGGTCCTGTTATTTCATTAAAAGAAGCTATCTCCCCAGGCATAAGAATTAGTCCTTCAAATGAATTAGCTGATAAGCCTATATTATAACTTCTCCCTTCAGCACTTGTCTTAAAATTCGTTGAAAATTCACCTATAACTCCATTTATTTTTTTGTACTGTTCTGTTGTTTTTTCTGGAACATCTGTTTTTATAACAAGCTCTACCTTACTAAGGTCTGGAAATATTGATTCCATGTTTTTAATAGTCTTATCTATTAAAAGTTCTTTTCCTACTTTATGATCTTCTATCTTGATTTCACCGTTATTAAACTCAAAGATTGCATCTACTGGATCAGAATTGATTTCTTGGGCTAAAGTTTCCAATAAGTTTTCTGCCTTATTTTTTTGAAAAATTGGTGTTAGCTCAAAATTTACCGGCTCAGTTTTTAATTTTTCCACTTCAAAATACCTGCTAATTAAATTCCCCGTCTTTCCATAGTTAAAGGCAGCTTCAACTGTCTCTTGGAAATTATAAGAATATCCAGCAGATTCTAATCCAAAGTAAAACTTATCATTTTCTCCTTCATTTGTGTAAAATTCTATCTCCTTATCTTTATTCTCAAACCGTTTTAATTCGCTAATCTTTTCCATGCCTTCATTAAAGGAATACCCCCCTAAGTCTTCCCCTTCTACAAGCACCCATTCATAAAATACATTATGGTTTAGATAGTCATCTAGATAGATATATCCAGCGACACTTGTAGCACTTAAAACTAATATAGATATAATTGCAATTATTATTCCTTTTTTCATTCTATATCCCCTCTTTTGTAATACTCACAATATTTATTTATAGGACAGATCTCACATTGCGGATTCCTTGCCTTGCAAATCCTTCTGCCATGAAATATCAACAAATGATGTGCCTTTATCCATCTATTTTTGGGTATATTCTCCATCAAATTTTGTTCAGTCTTTTCAACTGTGTCTGCATTTGCAAGCCCTATTCTATTGGACACTCTAAATACATGAGTATCCACAGCGATTGCTGGAAGCCCAAAAGCATTACTTAATACCACATTTGCAGTTTTTCTGCCAACTCCTGGTAATTCTAATAAGTCATCCATAGTTCCTGGTACTTTTCCATTATACCTTTCTACTAGTATTTTTGAAGTTCTAATTATATTTTTACCCTTAGAATTTCCTAATCCACAAGTTTTTATTCTATTAATCAGCTCTTTTTCTCCCAATTCAATAAAATCTTCTGGTTTTTTTAGCTCTTTAAATAATTCGTAAGTCACTTTATTTACCCTAACATCTGTACACTGTGCTGATAGTATGGTAGCAATAAGAAGCTCAAAAGGATTGCTAAAATTTAATTCAGCTTTAGCATCTGGATAGAGTTCTTCTAGTAATCCTAGTACAATTGTTATTTTTTTCTTTGAAAGTGTATTTTCCATAATCTCTCCTAAAGTATTTCTATATCTTGCCTTATAATTTCAAGTCTTCCATCATTATCTATAAAGTGTATTACATTGTTTATTACACTTTGTACGTGTTTTGTCTTATTGGAAACACAAGCAAATCCAATTAAAGCTGTCTGCCAACTATCTAGATTGTCAATTTCAGCAATTGAAATATTATACCTTGACTTTAATCTCTCTATAAGGCTTTTTACAACGTGACGCTTCTCTTTTAATGAGTTGCTCTCAAAAATATGCAGTTCTATTCTACAAACTCCTATTATCATAAATTCGCCCCCATGTAAGTCTCTAGATAATACTACACTATAATAGGTTAAAAAAAAAGAGGGAATATACTTTCCCTCTTAAATTTATAGTAAGTTCATCTGTTCGCCTGTTTTCTTAAATGCATCACAAGCTCTATCAAGCTGTTCTTTTGTATGTGCAGCTGTTACCATACATCTTAATCTTCCTGTACCCATTGGAACTGTAGGGAACACAATTCCTGATACAAATACACCTTTATCTAGAAGTTTTCTGCTAAATTCCATAGTTTTTGACTCATCTCCTATTATTACTGGGGTTATTGGAGTTTCACTATGTCCAGTATTAAATCCTAATTCATCTATCTTTGTTTTAAAATATTTTGCATTATCCCACAGTTTATCCGTATATTCTGTAGATTCAGTAAGCATTTTTATTGCCTCAATTATCGCACCTATAGCCGCTGGTGGTAGAGATGTTGAAAATAGAGCTGGTCTTGCCCTATGACTTAACCATTCATACATTGTCTTTGAACCTGCTACATATCCACCTATTACGCCTAGGGCCTTAGATAGGGTGCCCATGGTAAAGTCAACTCTTCCATGAAGCTTAAAATGATCTACTGTCCCCCTGCCACTTTCACCTAAAACGCCTGAACCATGTGCATCATCAACATATGTCATAGCTTTATATTTTTCAGCTAAATTAACTATATCTGGCAGCTTGGCAATATCTCCATCCATACTAAATACGCCATCTGTTATTACCAATATGTTTTTGTATTTATCCCTATTCTCTTTTAAAACCGTTTCTAGGCTATTCATGTCCGAATGCTTATAAATTGCTTTATCAGCTCTAGACAATCTTGCACCGTCTATTATGGATGCATGGTTTAATTCATCAGAGATAATTAAGTCACCAGCTTCAGTTATTGCCTGAATAGTACCTGCATTACAGTTAAAACCTGACTGGTAAACAAAGGCTGCCTCTTCTCTTTTAAATTTTGAAAGAACACTTTCCAACTCTTCATGAATATCCATATTTCCTATTATAGTTCTAACAGCACCTGCTCCTACTCCATACTTTTCCACAGCTTCTATTGCAGCTTTTTTTAATCTAGGATGGTTTGCAAAACCTAAGTAGTTATTTGAGGATAAGTTTATTACCTCTTTACCATTTAATATTACTTCAGCTCCGCTTGGGCTACTCATTACAGGGAGTTTCCTATATACGCCTTGGTCTTTTAAGTCTTCGATTTTTTCTTTTAAAAATTCTAAATCATGTACATTTGCCACTATAATTACCTCCTTATTTTTGCCTATTAGCATAATTCTCTAACCATAACTTTGAATATGGCTTCCATAATTCAATTTCTTTTTTATGAACATTTTGCACTAAATCATAATGTTCATCTAAAGACATATTGTTTAATGCTATTAGAGAATTTCTAATAAGAACATTCTTGCCCCTCCAACTTCCTGACATGTCCCCATATTTTAAATTAAAATCCTTTTTAGACACTCGTAAAAGTTCTTCTATATCTACAAGGCCATCTGTTTTATCTGGATAGAATTCACTATGTGTAGTTTTTTCAATTCCTTTATTTTTAGGACATACTAGTTGGCAAGTATCACACCCATATATTTTTATACCCATTTTTTGAGCTAATTCCTCTTTTATTGGTTTTTTTGTTTGTGTTAAATAAGAAATGCATCTATTGGTGTCTAGCTTTCCAGCTTCTACTAATGCATTTGTTGGGCATGCATTTAAACATAATTCACAATCTGCACACTCACTATCTAGTAGATTGTTAGTATCTTCTATATCTAAATCTGTTAGGATATATCCTATAAAGAAAAAAGACCCATATTTGGGATTAATAATGGTGCAATTTTTACCGTAGTATCCAATCCCAGCTCTATAAGCTAATTCCCTATCTACAAGAGGTCCAGTATCTGTAAAAACCATAGATTTAAATTCTATTATCTCTTCTAATTTGCCCACCAATCTATTCATATAGTCTGTCAGAACTTTGTGATAATCAATCCCCCAAGAAGATCTGGATAAGCTCCCTTTTATTTTAACACCATCAGAAACTGGTTTATCTGTATAATAAGATAGCCCAATAACTATAATACTTTTACAATCTTTCATTGTTCTTCTAGGATCTATTCTAAGTTTAATATCTTTTTCTTCAAATTCAGTGCTATTATTATTATCTATTCTCTCTCTTAAAATATCTTCTAGTGAATAGAATGGATTTGCTTTTGTAAAACCAATCATATCTATACCTATTTTTTTTGAAATTTTTATAATAGTTTCCTTTAGCATAAAGACTTCCTCCCAAAACAATTATATCAGATAAAACAAAAAGCTACTACTTGATCCTCCTCTATTATGGTATAATTAATTTTGATGTAAAGGAGTAGATATTGATGTTTAACCTTAAAAGAAAATCTTTTAAACGTTTTGATTTTGTATTATTAGCCAGTGTTATTCTGCTGAGTATATATGGTATTATTATTATATATTCAGCAACTCTTAGTTTAGATAATCTTCGCTATGTGCAAACGCAGTCTATCTCAACTTTGTTAGGCTTGATTGCAATATTGTTTTTAGTATTTTTTGATTATCAGTTTTTAGGAAAATTATATGTTCCAATATATATTATATCATTATTACTATTAGTAGCAGTTCTTATTATCGGTATTGGTGATGCCGATTGGGGCTCTAGGTCTTGGCTGTATATTGGCAAATTCGGCTTTCAACCTGCTGAAATTGTAAAGGTTGGTTTAATTATCTCTTTAGCAAAGTACCTAGATATTCATAAAGAAGATATAAACTCACCCTTTGTACTATTAAAGATTTTAGCATTTGCATTTGTGCCTGTAATCCTAATTTTACTCCAACCAGATGCTGGTACTGCAATGGTCTTTGTTTTTCTTATTGGGCTTATGATATTTGCTGCAGGTGTTAGATGGAAGTATATTGGGGCAGCTTTGGGGCTTGGTCTTTTAAGCTTACCTATTCTTTGGACAAGACTTGATACCTATCAGAAGAATCGTTTTTTTAACTTTTTAGATCCTGAACGCGATACTTCAAATACTGGACTACAAGCTATGCAAGGTAAAATTGCAATAGGAAGTGGTAAAATTTTTGGTAGAGGTCTTTTTCAGGGCACTCAAACTCAGTTTAATTATATTCCAGAAAAGCAGACAGATTTTATATTTGCCGTAATAGGTGAAGAGCTTGGATTTGTAGGTGGTGCTATCCTTATAATCTTATATTTTATCATGGTTCATAGAATAATAAAGATAGCTAAAAATTCACCAGATAAATTTGGCTCCTTTATGTCTATAGGGTTTGTTGGAATGTTTTTATTTCATATCTGGGAAAATATAGGAATGACAATGGGCTTAATGCCTATTACAGGTATCCCACTTCCATTTATAAGCTATGGGGGTACATTCCAATTAATAAACCTAATCTCAATTGGAATCGTCTTAAGTGTTGCGGTTCATAGGGAAGGACTTAGTTTTGAATAAAAAA
>CAZRXS010000010.1:10511-35270 GCA_964604145.1 uncultured Gudongella sp.
TGAACAGGGTAATCCTACTAAACATTTACCACATGCCGAAGCCTCACCAAGGTCTCTATATATATCCTCGTTTTCTAAGCACATTTGGTAACATTTAAATCTATTAAAATCATCAATAAATAATGCACTGTTAACGCACCTATCTACGCAAATTTTACAGCTATTATTATATTTAAATAAGCAATTTTCTTTTTCAGTTCTCTGTGTTGGTTCTATTTTAAGACTGGTCACAATATTACCAAGTCTTCCACAACAACCTTTTTCTGTTATAAGCATATTGTTCAAACCAAACTTACCTACACCAGCTATATATGCAACATGTCTATTTGACCAAACGCTTTTAAGATTCTCATAGTCCATGGTTTTTTCTGGTGGGAGTTTTGCTGCTTTATATCCACTATCTTTAAACCATTTTATTAAATTGTCATTGATTTGTGCTATCAGTAAATTTGTTTCTATATATGCTTTCGCCCATTCTACTGAGGTTGTTCTTCTGTCGATATTGCTTTTCCATACAAAATCTTCAAAGGGTAAAAAGTATGCTACTACTGTTTTTGCACTCTTTAAAATATCATATGGAGTAATATGTCCTTCAAAAGCAACTTCTTTTAGCTGATTAAAAAGTGGATCTGCTGAATCAGCATATCCTAAAATAGGTTCCTTCCATCTTGTGCTTATACCTTCTTTGTTTTCAAAGTTTAGAATAGTTCTTTTTATCTGAGCAAGTATAGAATCTTCTATATTATCCATTTAAAACTCCTTTATTATTATTTCTTCAATAAGGACTGGCTCTTTAGGCATATCATTTCTTCCGATTTTAACATTTGCAATCCTATCTACTACATCCATTCCCTCATAGACCTGACCAAAAACAGTATGTTTTCCATCTAACCAATATGCCCCTCCCATCTCTTTGTATGCCTGGATTACTTCATCTGAAAATCCCTTTGTTTCCCCTAGTTTTTCCATCTGTTCTAATATATTATCTTCTATATCGCCTTTTTGAACGATAAAAAACTGGCTCCCATTAGTATTTGGCCCTGAATTAGCCATTGATAGGGCTCCTTTTAAATTTCTATATAAGGGACTAAATTCATCCTCAAAAGACTCGTTCCAAATACTTGTTCCACCTCTACCACTACCCTCTGGATCTCCACCTTGTATCATAAAGTCCTTAATTACCCTATGAAAATTTAATCCATTGTAGTAGCCATCTTTGCTGTGAGTTGCAAAGTTTTCAACTGCCTTTGGAGCAATTTCTGGAAACAAGCGAAACTTTATTTCTCCATAATTTGTCTTCATAATTGCAATTTCTTCACCTTTTATTGGTTTTTTAATTTGATTTAACATTTAATTTCCTCCTTTGTAATTAACTTTTAAAAGTTTCATCATCAAATATTATTGTTTTAACTGATTCCAGTTTTGAAATACCATCATATAATGCCTTTGCATCTATATGTAGAGGTCTTCTAATATAAAACTCTACATCTATAAATCCTGGCTCATCTTCTGCATCATCAATACTTATATTTCTTATATTTATATCAAATAAACCAAACACAGTTCCTATTTCACCAATAAGTCCTGATCTGTCTTCTGCTCGAATTTTAATTATTTTATTAGCACCTCTTACAATTTTTTTCTCTACCTTAGATAATGCAGCTAATGATATTAGAACAATAGCTGCTGTTATCAATCCTGCTAAATAATACCCTGAACCTATTGCTAATCCTATGCCTGCGCAAACCCATAGACTTGCAGCAGTAGTAAGACCTTTGACGACATTTCCTGTTATCAATATAGTCCCTGCTCCAAGAAAACCTATTCCACTTACAACTTGGGCAGCAATTCTCGATGGATCTGCTTTATCTGGCATTGCATATAAGGAAACCATCATAATTAGAGTTGATCCAACACAAACTAGAATATGAGTCCTTAGGCCAGCTGGTCTCTTATTCGCTTCTCTCTCTATTCCTATTGCCCCTCCAATAACTGTAGCTAATAATAATCTAAATACAATATACATATCTGCTGGCATAAGAACCCTCCTAGATTAATTATTCTCGTTAATATATAACTTGTGTATCGATTTTATCTTTTATGCAAAAGGTTTTATAAGCCCTTTGTTTTTTACCAAACTCCTTAAAACAAAGAAAAACCAGATAAATAAAACTACACCTTTTGCAATACTAGTTCCTGTTACTGCCCACCATACTCCAGATAAGCCTAAAACAGTTGTAGAGGATAAGATCATTGCTATTGGAATCCTAAGTAGGTTAATTGTAATACCTGTTATAGTAGGTGGAAGTGTTAGCCCTAGACCGTTAAAAGCTCCTGCCGTTCCAATTTCTATACTCATAAAAAATTGAGATAGGCCTAGTATCCTTAAATATATGACTCCTTCTGCAATAGTCTGGGGATCATTGGGTGTAAATACGGTAAATATCGGTCTTGCTCCAAATATTAATAGCAAAGAAATAAAAATTCCAAAGTAGCCTAATAACTTTATACCCTTAAAGTATCCTTCTTTAATCCTTTCAAATTTTTTTGCACCGTAGTTTTGACCAACAAAAGCTGAAATTGCTGCAGCAAATCCTTCTGAAGTCATCCAAGATAGAGATTCAATTTGAGAACCTATACTTTGTACAGCTACTGCAACCGCCCCATACTCAGCAATTATCCTTGTAAGAATTATACCTATAGCAGCATGGACACCTGTTTGACTAGCTGGAGGAAAGCCTAGTTTTGCTATTTCCTTAACTTTATCAAAATCAAATTTTCTAAAAATCACTATGCCTGAAAAAATAACTCCTTTATTTCTTGAAATAATTAAAAACAACATGGTAACTGCAAACTGTGAGCTTATTGTCGCAATAGCTGCTCCTTTTATTCCTAAACCCAGCCCAAATATTAAGAGTGGATCCAATATGATATTAGCAATTAAACCAATTGTATTGATTTTAAATGGAGTGAAACTATTTCCAGAACTATTCATGGATGTAGAAAATATTGGATTTAAAAAGTGAAATACTATGCCCAACCCTATTATTTTCAAATAACTTTCTGCCATCAAAATTACATCCATATCTCTAATTTGAAAAAAACTTATAATTGCTGAATTAAAGAAAAACAATGATAAACCATATATAATTGCAATCGCAATATCTAATTGTAGACCTTGAGTTATATACTCTTTAGCCTTTTTATACTCAGCTCTGCCATAAGATTGTGCTACATTAACTCCCACACCAATTTGAGATATTAAAACAAGAGCTGCTCCAAGCCATAAGAAAAACCCACCTACTCCAGCAGCTGCAACTGCCTTTGTATTTAATCTACCCAGCCACATCACATCTGTAATGTTATAAGCCATTTGAATAAACGATGTACCCATTATCGGCAAAGCCAGTCTGGTCAAAGTAGATATAATATTCCCTTCTGTTAAATTAATTTGTCTGCTCATACTTTCTCCTTGGTCCTCTATCTTATATTATTTTTATATGACAATTAATAAATAAAGGATAGCGGGGCTATCCTAGTATAAAGACTTTGTAATCCATAATTCTAAATCCAAAGAAAGATTATGTTAGATATATAAATATACCTATAAAGTGAATTATACTTGCAGAAAGTACAAACAAATGCCAAATAGCATGATTATATGGAATTTTTTTAATGCTATAGAATATAGTTCCTAGGGTATAGAGCAGTCCCCCTATTAAAATATATAAAAAGAATGATAGGGATGTTGCATTAACAATAGCCTTTATTGGTATTATTGCCACCCAACCCATACCGATATAAAGAAAGACTGATAAGAGTTTAAATTTGTCAAATTTATCATAAGTAACTATCTTAAAAATCACACCTGCAATTGCTAATATCCAAATCCCACTTAGAATACCCCATTTTAGCTTGCCTGTTAAAGTTAGTATTACTATTGGAGTATAGGTTCCAGCAATAAAAAGAAATATTGATGAGTGGTCAAAAACCCTTAGAATTTTTTTAACCTTTATATTGCTAATACTGTGATAAAGAGTTGAGGATATAAACATTAGTATTATACAAGCTCCATATATTGCAAATGATACAATTGCGTGGACATCCCCTTTTAATACAGAGCGAATTAAAAGTAATACCAATCCAACAACTCCAAATACAACTCCCAGGCCGTGTGTTATACCATTAAAAATTTCTTCTTTTTTTGTATAGGTAGTCCTCATAACGCCATCTCCCTACTCTTCTTGATCGGTTAGAATAATTGGCCCTTCTTTAGTAATTGCTATTGTATGTTCATATTGGGCTGAAATACTCCCATCTTGAGTTCTTGCGGTCCAGTTATTATCATCTATTTTCATACCATATTCTCCAGCATTGACCATTGGCTCAATTGTAATTACCATTCCCTCAACTAGTCTCTGACCCCTACCAGGTGTCCCATAATGTGGTACTTGCGGATCTTCATGCATATCTTTTCCAATGCCATGACCTACAAAATCTCTGACTACTGAAAATCCATTGCTTTCAACATGTGTTTGAATTGCATTTCCAATATCTCCTAGCCTATTCCCTAGCTGAGCTTGTTCAATTCCTAAATAAAGTGACTTTTTAGTTACATCTAAGAGTTTTCTTTTTTCTTCTGATATTTCACCAACTGCATAAGACCAAGCTGAATCTGCCAGCCAACCATCGTATTTGACAACTATATCTATAGAAACAATATCACCTTCTACTAGTTTTTCATCTCTTGGGAATCCGTGACATATTTCATCATTTATACTAGCGCATATTGCATATGGATAACCTTGGTATCCTTTTTGTTCTGGATAAGCTCCTCTTTCCTCTAGGTATTCTTCTACAAATCGATCTATTTCAGAAGTTGTAATCCCTGGTTTTATCATCTTCCTGATTTCTCTGTGAACTCCTGCCAATATCTCCCCTGCTTTTTTCATTTTCATTATTTCCTCTGGTGTCTTTACAATAATCATCCATTTCTCTCCTCGTTAATTTTAAATGTAATTTTTAATTATCTCAAAATATCTCTCTTTATCCCTTAGTGAAAGAAAATCATCATCCCATACTACCCAATCAATAAGTGGTCTATGTAAACTTAGTGCTATTTCAATATCATCCAGAGCATTTTCAAACTCATTTACTATCGCATATGAACAAGCTCTATTGTAGTACAAATCATAGGCTTCTCTATTAAATACTATACCCTCTGACAATATATCAATTGCCTTTTGGTAGTCTTTTTTATCTATATATATTGCCGATATATTTAAATAACTATATTGGTAATCTGGCTTTAATTCTTTTGATATATTGTAGTGATCGAGCGCTTCTTTAATATCCCCCAAGCCAGCATATACTACTCCAATATTGAAATGTGCTAAATAATAATTTGGATAGCTTTCTATGCTCTTTTTTAAAAATTCTAAAGCTAGGTCAAATTCCCCTCTTTGTTCATATATAGCCCCCAAATTATTCAAAGTATAGAAATGAAGTGGCTCAAATTTTAGTATTTTATAATATAAGGATATGGCTTCTTCTACTTTTCCTTCTTTATCAAGTAAATTAGCAAGATTATATAAGCTTAGACTCTCCTCGCTAGCTATTTCTATAGCTTGTTTATAATATGATTTAGCATCTTCAAGCCTATCTTGGTCTTCATACAATAAGCCCAGTTGATAGTATGCATGAGTGTACTTTGCGTCTAGTTCTAAAAGTTCTTTATAAGTATTTATTGCAATGTTCCCTTTTCCAAGTTCAGTATATATAACTCCTAGGTTAAATAGTATCAAAACTTTTGTATCTATGTCTTTGCAATTTTTTAATGCCCTCTTATAAAGATCTAGAGATTTATTTAAATTTCCTTCTAAATACAGCTTTTCTGCTAATATCATATAATTATTCGCCTTGCGATTCATTTTAACTCCTATCTAATTCTATCATGTTTTCAGAAAAAAGTAGAGGCTAAGCTCTACTTTAAAATTTGTAACACCCAATATACATATAATCTCTTCCATTTATTAGCTCAGGTTTTATTTCCACTTCCCATTTATTGTTAAGGCCCTGCCTCTTTGCTAATTCTTCAAAATAATACATAGATATACCCGCATCTGCATAGTGGAACTCTCCATCAACATTTTCTAAAAATAACTCAATGTAATTATTATGGACTACATATCTCCAGGGCTGCATATTCCTTGTTGATGGAGCAAATCTTATATAAAACAAAAGATCGCCCAATCCTCTTTCTTCTAGGGTGCTCATACTAACAATATTATTCATCCTATCTAGAAATACTATTTCCTCCACGCCTTTTCTTTCACTAAATGTTTCTTGTGAAAATGGATTTTTAGGTTTTGGATATCCTATAGCAAGTAAGTACTCAATATTTCCAGAGCCTTCTCCAAATATTGCTCTTTTTCTTTCGTCTTCAATATTCTTTAAAGTAATCCAACAAGTGCCTAATCCAAAATTATTCATATCAGAAATTAGCTTTTCCATATAATATCCACTTTCTACTAAAGCTTTTGGACTATGGTTTTTAATATCTATAGAAATATAATGTGGACTTTCTATCATTACACCAGCATACCCACCAATTCCCCTAAGACTATCTGATATATGCTTTCCATATTCATAAAGACCTACTGTCATTTCATATTCTTTAATTTCTTTATTTAATTCTTTTAATAATTTCTTTATTCCGTTTAAATCATCTTCTTTGATATTTTGTTTTTTAAACTCCCTTGTTGATTTTCTAATCTTTAAAAAATCTGCCATGTTCATTTCTAAATTCCTCCCTATTAGTTGATTAATTATAAATTTCAAGCCTCATTACAAATTTAATCTTATAGCTAGACCTACCTTATCGACAAATTGTAAAAAATATATATGGACAGTTAGGCTTGCAAATATCCCTAGCACAATCCCTGCAACTACATCTGTAGGATAGTGGACCCCAAGATAAATCCTGCTCATCCCAATAAGCAAAGCTAAGAATAAAACAAGTATTGCAAGTTTAGGTAAATTTACTGCTAGGGTAGTTGCCAAGGAAAAACTCGCAGTGGTATGGCCTGAAGGAAATGAATAGTCCCTTAATTCTATTCCAAATGTATGAAGATGTTCTAGTATTTTATAGGGTCTTTCTCTGCTTAACAATCTTTTTAAGGATTGAACAAATATTTGACCAAAAAAAAGGGCAAGCATAGCTTCAAGTCCTATTATTTTAATTTCTTTATTACCAAATATAAGTAATCCCATTGCAAAAATAGATGTGAATATAGCCCCACCTAAATCAGTAACTCTAAACATTATTCTATCCAAATACTTATTTTTAATTTTAGAATTTATTAAATTGATAAAAAAGTCATCGAACTTTTTTAAATAATTTTTCAAGGTCTTCACTCCGATCTGTATAAAACAATTATATTACATTACTACCCGATAATACAGACAATATTAACATATCGGTGTATAAAGGTCTATATTTATGATAAAATCTATATATTATCCTTTGGAGGCCTAAAATGGAATTAAGCGAAATTCAAAAAAAAGCCATAAACCACAAAGATGGTCCAGCTTTAGTCTTAGCTGTACCGGGTGCTGGTAAAACAACTATTATTATATATAGGACCCACAAATTGATTTTTGATGAAAGTATTAAACCCGAAAGAATACTTTCAATTACCTTTAGCAAAGCATCTGCTATGGATATGAAGAACCGTTATCTCCAGTTTTTTTGTGGTCAAGGGAGACTCCCTTTATTTACTACTATACATAGCTTTTGCTATAAAATAATCAGAGATTATATGAGTAAACAAAATATCCAATATACAATAATAGAAAATGAAAAAGAAAATTTAAATAAATTCAATATAGTGAAAAATTTATATTTTAAGATTAATAATAGTCAAATAACTGAAGAAAAGTTAGATTCTTTTATTTCTTATGTAGGTTTTATTAAAAATACAATGATTTCACCTATTGATTTTATAAATAATAAGAAAGTTGATTTTGACGGATTTTATGAGCTTTTCATTGCATATGAAAAACATAAAAAAGACAATCGCTTACTTGACTTTGACGATATGCTGGGCCTAAGCTTTGAGCTTCTTAAAACCCACCCCAAAGCTCTTAAATATTATAGGAATTCTTTTGATTATATCCAACTTGATGAAGGACAAGATACATCTAAACTTCAATATGAGATTATTAAGCTCTTGTCATATCCTCATAGCAATATATTTGTAGTTGCCGATGACGACCAATCTATATACGGTTTTAGGGGGGCTTCTCCTGATGAGCTTTTAAATTTTAAAAAAGATTACCCTAATGGCGAAATATTTTTTATGCAAGATAATTTTAGATCTTCTAAAAATATTGTGTCCATGTCAAATAACTTTATCCATCAAAACAAAAATAGATATGCTAAAAAAATCACTACTAACAACCCGTATATAGGTCCTATTGAGGTTGTCAAGTTTAAGTCTATACTAGACCAGTATTCTTTTATATTAAATGATTTGAAAGATAAAGATAATAGTAGTGCTATTTTATATAGAAATAATATATCTGCCCTGGGTTTGCTAAATATTTTTGAAAAAAACAATATTTCTTTTTACATAAGAGATGTAAGGTTGAAGTTTTTTAATCATTGGATTGTTAAAGATATTTTGTCCTTTATGGAGTTTTCTCTAGAACGGAATGACATCAGCCTTTATGAAAGTAGCTACTATAAAACTAAGGGCTATATCTCTAAAAAAATGATTCATTGGCTAAAAAGTAAAAATGTAAAAGGTTCCTTGTTTTCTCAACTTCTTAAGTATCCAGGACTGCCTGAATATTATAAAAAAGGAATACGAGAGCTAGAGCTTGACTTTAAAAGGCTTTCTAAGCTTTCGCCATACCTTTCTATTGAGTATATTATGAAAAACCTAGACTATGGTAACTACCTTAGAGAAAATTCTATGAAATTTGGTTCAACCTATCAAAGCTTGATTGAAATGATTTTTTATTTAAAACTTATTGCAAAAGAAACTACTGATTTGATAAGCTTTAAAGAAAGGCTTGAATTACTAAATAAAGAGCTCTTTCTTTCTACAAAAAATACTAGTGCTATAACTCTTTCTACTATCCATTCTGCTAAGGGTCTTGAATTTGATAATGTGTACATAATTGATCTTATAGATGGAAGTTTTCCATCGGCAAATAGTATAGAAGAATTAGAGAATCATAAACCTGCATTATATGAAGAAGAAAGAAGATTGTTTTATGTGGCTATGACTAGGGCAAAAGAAAGTCTCCATCTCTTAAGCTATGCTAGCATTGAAGATAAAACTACTGAAGCTTCTAGGTTTTTAAAAGAGTTGCAACTAAATTCAAATAAATAGACCAGAATTTAATCCTCTGGTCTATAGTAATACTACTGATGCATCAACCTTATATATAACATTTTTTCTTTCCACTATTATATCTACTCTCTTTGAAAGATACTCGTCATTTTTGATCTCAATTACTAATTCTCTATTTGGATTTATTGCCACTGGATTCCCCATTCTCCTTAACATAGATAAGTCTCCTATTGTATCTCCGTATGCATAACTTTTAACTAGATCTATATCATATTTTGAAATAATTTCATTTAATTCCTTTTTTTTGCTATCTGAATCCCACATCTTTATTATTTCACCAGTGTAATTATTTTGGGAATCAACCTTGTATACAGTTCCTCTAAATTCTGTAACTCCATATTTTTCAGCCATCTTTGAAACTAAAAAATCTGGACTTCCAGAGATAAAAAAAACTTTATGTCCCATTGATTTATGCCATTCTATCTGATCTCTTGAATACTTATATACCATATCCCAGTTAGAGTCAATAACATGCTTTGCTACAAACTCTACATACTCTTTGTTGATACCTTTTAGTTCTTCTAGGTATACACCAGCTAAAAGCTCTAAGTATTGTTCAAATTCCCCATATCTTTTTTCCCACTCGTCAAAAGCTTTTTTTACTTTTGTATACCAAATCTCTGGACTAAATATCTCAAAGGCAATCATTTTCTTAAAATGCTCAATCATTAGAGAATTTCTAAATATTGTGCCATCAATATCAAAAAACGCAGCAATATCCCTCACTCTATCCCTCTTTTCTTCTTCTAGTCTTTTAAGTAAAACCATTAATTTGCAAAGTATTTTATCTAGAAAATGTAGATTCTTTTGTCCTTTAATTGAGTTTTAACTCTATTTTATATAAAATAAGGCTAATACTCCAGGGCCAGCATGAGCTCCAATGACAGCTCCCACATCACTAATTAAAAAATCTTTTACTTGTAAATTTTCTTTTATTGTTTCTTTTAATTTTTCGGCACTTTCTATATCATCTCCGTGAAAGATAAATATTGTCTTATCTTTAAAGTCCTTGTTAATTGCCCTTTGTTCCATAAGCTCTACCATTGTTTTATAGACTTTATTTCGACCTCTTACTTTCTCAAGAAGTTCTAATTTGCCATCTACTACCTCTAAAATAGGTTTAATGTTTAGCATACCACCTAGGACAGCATTTGTTTTTGAAACTCTGCCACCCCTATAAAGATATTCAATATCATCAACTGTAAAAATATGATCAATGTTCTTTATATTAAAGTCTATAATTTCTAATATTTCTTCTTTTGTTTTCCCATTTTTAAGGGCCTTTGCTGCCTCATATACAATAAACCCATATCCACCAGAAGCGGCTTTTGTATCAATAACCATAATATCTACACCCGGCTTATCTCCTTCGACTATTGTCTTTGCTAAAACAGCTGATTGAAAGGTTGATGAAAGCTCAGATGAAAATCCTATGTAAATTACACTAGATCCATCTTTTGTCAATTCTTCAAATTTATCCTGAAAATTTACCGGAGTTACTTGTGCGGTTTTATAAACTACCCCATCTCTCATATTATCGTAAACTTCTTTTGGACTTATATCTATTCTATCTCTATATGATTTTTCTCCCCTTATTACCATAATAGGTAAAACATCTACCCCCAGTTGGGATACAATATCCTCTGGTAAATCACATGCGCTATCGCATAATATTTTTAAACTCATTTGTCTTGTCCTCCTAATATTTATCTTATATTTCCTTTATTCCCCATTTACATTCATTTTATAGCCTAAAGCTTATAATAGCTACTATTTTTTTAATATTATGCAGAATCTAGAATATATGTTCAATAACAATGGTGAGATAAAAAAGTAAATCTTTGAAAATATATACACAAAACCTTTAGGTTTTTAGCTAAAGGTTTTGTGTATTAATCGGTCGTAACCATCTATTAAGTCTAATATAATCTTATTTTTCATAGTCGGGATTTCTAAATCTCCAATTGTTGAAACTGGAAGAACTCCTGTGCTTGTACCAGATATAAATAAACCATCTATATTTTTCAAGTCATCTTTGTGCAATTTTTGCTCAACTACACCATATCCTAATTTTTCTGAAAGTGAAAAGATATGTTTTCTTGTAATCCCTAAAAGTACTAAATCAGATGGCGCAGTATAGAGTTGTCCATTTAATACATAAAACACATTTGACCTGCTACCTTCTAGAATAAAACCTTCTGAATTTACTAATAGAGCTTCAAATGCATTGTTTGAATCTATTGCTTCTTTTACTCTATCTTTAAAATCAGAGTGCTGAATCTTTGCATTTGGATTATCTCTTGTATGTTCAAGAACTATTGTCTTTACCCCTTCTTTATAATAGCTTTTCGGGGGATAAAAGCTCTTTATTGCATATACAAGAAATAATTTTTGGTCCTTATCATCTTCTACTGCAAGTAATTTTATATTATTACTCTCTATACTATTTAAAACTATACATTTCCCTACATATGATTTAATAGTTTCCTTTAAAAATCCAATATCATATCCAATTAAATCAGCTGATCTAAACATTCTTTCAAGGTGGTCATCTAAAAATAGTGCTGTCTTATCTACCACGCGAACGACTTCGTAAATTGGCGCTTTACTTATCCTTTTAAAAACACTTGCATCCTGAGTATCAAATACTTTTCCATTGACAATATACTTTTCCATAATAGCTTCTTTTTTCATTTAGAGCTCCTCTCTTACAGTATAGGTGATAAAAGTCTAGATACAGACTCTTTTATTTTAACGATATTAGACCTTTTTGAATAGCCTTCTAAAGTTATTTCGGTACAATTTGAGAGATCATTATAAAACCTATCTCCCAACTGTTTATTTATCTCTCTGTCATATAAAAATGCGTTAATCTCAAAATTAAGTTTAAAACTCCTGATATCAAGATTAGCAGTCCCAACAGTTGAAACCAGGTCATCCATTATTAGGACTTTAGAATGTACAAATCCTCTTTCATATATATAAAATTTAACTCCAGCTTCCAATAAATCTCCCATATAGCTTAAACCAGCCCAATAAATAAATGGGTGATCTGGCTTGTTTGGAAGCATAACTCTAACATCCACTCCAGAAAGTGCTGAAATTTTAAGAGCCTCGTAAATACTATCATCTGGTATAAAATAAGGTGTCTCTATGTAAATTTTACGTTCTGCACTAGATATCATTTTCAAATACCCATCTTTTATACTAGGCCATTTTGAATCTGGCCCACTGCTTACTATTTGAACGCCTACACCATCTTGATTGCTACTATCTGCAATATAACTCTGACAACCCTTTATTTCTTCTCCAGAGGCAAATCTCCAATCAAGAAAAAATTGCCATTGTATACCACTAATCGCTGATCCTTCTATTTTTATATGTGTATCTCTCCAGTATCCAAATTTTTTAGATAAGCCTAAATACTCATCTCCAACATTAAAACCACCCAAATAAGCTTCCTTACCATCTATTACACATATTTTTCTATGGTTTCTATAATTAATTCTTACACTTACTATTGGTAGAAAGGGCGGATAGAAAAATAAAATTTCTCCACCAGCCTCAGTTAATATGCTTGTTAGACTTTTTCGAAGAAATCTACCTCCCATTCCATCTACTAATAATTTCACTTCCAAACCTTCCCTTGCCTTCTCTGCAAGGGCTTCTATAAGCTTTCTTCCAATATGGTCACCTTTGAAGATATAGTACTCCATATGGATATAAGTTTTTGCATTTTTTATACTGGCTAAAAGCGCCCTAAACTTATCTTCTCCACTAAAAAATAATTCAATATGGTTATCATTTGAGTATATTGCCTTGCTACCCATCAGGTTTAATTTTATGATTTCATCAAATTTCTTATAATCTGGATTATTCTTTAGGAATTCTTTTGTGCTCAGATTTTCTTCTTGATCTGCTACAATAATCTCAAAATAATTATCCTCTTCTTCTTTTGTCTTAAACTTCTTTTTCTTTCGCATATCCTGTCCTAAGAATAGATACAAAACAAAGCCTACAATTGGTAGAAAAAGAAGAACCATAAGCCATAACCATGTTGATGTAGGGTTTTTTCTTTCAAAAAAAACAAGTAGCAAGGCTAGAAGTATATTTATCCATATTAAGTTGCTAAATATTATCATATAGGATGATAAAAAGTTTTCCATTTAAAATGCTCCTTAAGCTATGTGCTATTTCTTTGACTTGTATCTTTTATTTGCATCCAATATTTTCTTTCTTATTCTAAAGCTCATAGGTGTAACTTCAATTAATTCATCATCTTCAATAAACTCCAAAGCTTCTTCTAGGCTCATATTCTTAGCTGGTGATAGTTTTAAAGAATCATCAGCACCAGATGATCTTACATTAGATTGCTGTTTTTTTCTTGTCACATTTACTTCGACATCTAGGCCTTTGGGATTTAAACCTACTATCATTCCACCATATACTTGCACTCCAGCTGTTATAAATAATATACCTCTTTCTTGGGCTGCATACAATCCGTAAGCTGTAGCTTCTCCTGTTTCATAAGCAATTATAGACCCAACTTTTCTCTTTGGAATATCTCCTTTATAAGGTGCATATCCATCGAAGATTGTATTTATTATTCCATTTCCCTTTGTATCAGTTAAGAATTCTTGACGATATCCTATCAAACCTCTAGCTGGTATTGTAAATATTAATCTAGCATATCCACCAGTTGGTTCAGACATACTTAATAGTTCTCCCCTTCTTTGACCAAGTTTATCTATTACAGCTCCTGCAAATTCATTATTAACGTCAATAGTTACTTTTTCAATTGGTTCTTGTTTCTCGCCTTCTATAGTTCTATATAAAACCTCTGGTTTGGATACTTGAAACTCATAACCTTCTCTTCTCATATTTTCTATTAAAACAGAAAGGTGAAGCTCACCTCTACCAGATACCTTAAATGCATCTGTAAGCCCAGTTTCTTCAACCCTTAAACTAACATCTGTTTGAATTTCTCTAAATAATCTAGTTCTTATTTGTCTGGAAGTTACAAAATCTCCTTCCTTACCTGCGAAGGGACTGTTGTTTACAGAAAAAGTCATTGCCAAAGTAGGCTCTGAAATCAAGACAAAGTCAATTGCTTCTGGCTTTATAACATCACAGATTGTATCCCCAATTTCTATTTCAGTTAACCCTGCCATAGCTATAATGCTTCCCATTTTTGCACTCTCTACCTCAACCCTATCTAATCCTTCAAATTCGTAAAGCTTATTTATCTTAGCTTTTATTTGTTTATCTGGATTAGCCTTATTTAAAATTATAACTTCTTGGTTGCGAAATATCTCTCCTCTTTCTACTTTTCCAATTCCAATCCTACCAACATAATCATTATAATCTATAGTTGAAACTAAAACTTGTGTTGGTTCATCCATGCTACCTTCAGGTGCTGGGATATATTCAATAATAGTCTCAAATAATACATCCATTGAATCAGTTAAGGTATTAAAATCAAGGCTAGCCCTTCCTTGTTTTGCAGAAGTAAAGACAAAAGGACACTCTAGTTGGTCTTCTTTTGCACCTAGTTCGATAAATAAATCTACAATTTCATCTATTACTTCTTCTGGCCTTGCTTCTTGTCTATCTATCTTATTTATTGCAACTACAACTGGCAACTCTAATTCCAGAGCTTTTTTTAATACAAATTTTGTCTGTGGCATTGCCCCCTCATAAGCATCAACTAAAACCACTACTCCATTAACCATTTTTAAGACTCTTTCAACTTCCCCACCAAAATCAGCATGCCCAGGAGTATCTACAATATTTATTTTAGTGCCCTTATAGCTTACAGCAGTGTTTTTTGCTAATATTGTTATTCCTCGCTCTTTTTCAATATCATTTGAATCCATTACCCTATCTATTATTATTTCATTTTCCCTATAAATTCCAGACTGCTTTAGGAGAGTATCTACTAAAGTAGTTTTCCCATGGTCTACATGGGCAATTATTGCGACGTTTCTAATATCATTTCTTTTCATATTCTTATTCTATTTCCCTTCTGTAAATCCGTTTTCTTTTCTAACCTTATTATTTTATCACACTTTTAGTGATAAAGGTTAAAATAACGCTATTATCATCTAAAAGGGTGATAATAGCGTCAATATAAAAATCTTATTGAAGAATTAAATTTCCTAAACAATATTTTTTATAGCTATAGCTTTGTTATTTTTAACATAAAATTCATCAGAGAGCCCATTTACAATTACAAGACCTCTGCCAAAAGATTTTAAATCCTTTGAATCGTACTCTGTTAAGTTGTACTCTATACCCTCCCCTTCGTCTTCTACTTCTATTATTAATTTCTTATCATCTATTTTTAATGTTAGGCTAATGCATTTTGAGGTCATACATTCATTGCCATGAAGGGCTCCATTGACAATGAGTTCACTTAATATGACCTTTATATCAAACAAAATATCACTGTTTGATATTTGATCTTTTAAGTTAGAAACAATTTTTTCTACAAAGTTTTTAATGGTTTCCAGATCGCTGCACACTGTGCCTTTGTATATGTATCTCATTATTAACACATCTCCAATCCACTATTCAACTCTTTTTTACCCCTTATTTTATATAATAACCTTTTTTATTTATTTTATTGCTTTTAAATATTAAATAGTTTAGACCTTATTAATTTGGATATATATGTTATAATGTAATAGCACTTAATAATTTTTGAAAGGAGAATGTACAATGGATAAGTGGGTATGTATACCTTGTGGTTATGTTTATGATCCAGCTGAAGGAGATCCAGATGGAGGGATAGCTCCTGGAGTAGCTTTTGAAGATCTTCCAGAAGAGTGGGTTTGTCCAGTTTGTGGTGCAGAGCAAGATATGTTTGAAAAAGAACAATAAAATGTACTTAAAAAGACCAGTATAATAATAAACTGGTCTTTTGCTTTTTGTTTATTCTGCAGCTTCTAAAACATCTAAGTTATACTCTTCTAGCAGCTCCCACAACTCATCTCTATTTGTATTATTTAATGATGAAAATGCTATTAACTTATCTTCTGACTCTAGTCCTAGTTCTTTTTTTATAATATTTAAATGCTTTTGTCTTTGCCCCTTTGATATTTTATCAGCCTTAGTAGCAACTATTATAGCATCATAACCATAAGCCTTTATCCACCTATACATATCTAAATCTTGTGGGGATGGGGCATGCCTTATATCGACTATTAAAACTATAGCCTTTAGATTCTTTCTTTGTTTCAAATACCTCTCTATAATTTCTCCCCATTTTTTTCTCTCTCTTTTAGATACTTGAGCATATCCATAGCCAGGTAGGTCTACAAATCTAAATCTTTCATTTATAAGATAGAAGTTTATTGTCCTTGTTTTTCCTGGCTTGCCACTGGTTCTAGCTAAATTAGCTCTATTTAACATAGCATTAATTAAGGATGATTTCCCAACATTTGATCTTCCGGCAAAAGCAATCTCAAATAAATCGTCATCAGGATATCCCTTAGGTGCCACAGCCATAGCTTGTAGATCTGAGCTAACTATCTTCATTGTTTTCACCCTTTAATATCAAAGCTTCTAAGAGAACTTCATCAAGCTTCCAAACTGTTTTAAACTCCATTTTCTTCTTAACTTTTTCTGATATTTCTTCTAAATCCTTTTGATTATCTCCAGGTAAAAGAACTTTTTTAATTCCCATCCTATGAGCAGCAAGTATCTTCTCTTTTATTCCTCCAACTGGAAGTACATTTCCTCTTAGTGTTATCTCTCCAGTCATGGCTAAGTCTCTTCTTATAGGAGTTTCTGTTAGGGCTGATACCACAGCCGTTGCAATTGTAATTCCAGCAGATGGTCCATCTTTTGGGATAGACCCTTCTGGGACATGTATATGGATATCCATATCTTTATAAAAATCAGGAGATATTTTTAAATCATCAGCGTTTGCTCTTACATAACTAATCCCAGCCATAGCTGATTCCTTCATCACATCTCCAAGCATTCCTGTCAACTGAGTTTTTCCCGTTCCTTTCATCGTTGTTACTTCCACAGAAAGAGTTTCTCCGCCAACAGCAGTCCAAGCTAGGCCAGTAGCAACCCCGATTTGATCCATTTCACCCATAGTATCATAGCGAAATTTTTTACTTCCAAGGTATTTTGTTATATTACCAGCGTTAATTTTAACAGTCTTTTTATCTAGTTCAACGATTTTCTTTGCAGCTTTTCTGCAAATATTTGCAAGGTTTCTCTCTAAATTTCTAACTCCTGCTTCTCTTGTATAATAGCTTATAATCGACTTTATTGCACTTTCAGATATTTGCACTTTATCTTTTGTAAGTCCGTGTTCTTTTATCTGTTTTGGTAACAAATATCTTTTTGCAATCTCTAGCTTTTCTTCTTCAGTATAACCACTTATTCTTATAACTTCCATTCTATCTAAAAGCGCAGGTGGTATAGTTGAAGTTGTATTTGCAGTGGTTAAAAATAACACTTTTGATAAATCAAATGGAGCATCTAGAAAATGGTCGGTAAAGGTTGAGTTTTGTTCAGGATCTAAAACTTCTAAAAGAGCACTAGCAGGATCTCCTCTAAAGTCACTGGCCAATTTGTCTATTTCATCAAATAAAAATACTGGGTTTTTAGATCCTGCTTTTTTAATAGAACTAATTATTCTTCCTGGCATTGCACCTACATAGGTTCTCCTATGTCCTCTTATTTCAGCTTCATCCCTAACTCCACCAAGTGACATCCTTACAAATTTTCTATTTAATGATGAAGCTATTGATTTGGCAATAGAAGTTTTACCTACCCCTGGAGGCCCAACTAAACAAAGAATAGGTCCTTTAATAGAATTCGTCAACTTCCTTATAGCTATAAATTCTAGTATCCTTTCTTTTACATCTTCTAATCCATAATGATCGTCATCAAGAACTTTTTTTGCAACTTTTATATCTATTTTTTCTTTAGTTTCCTTATCCCAAGGAAGGTCTACTATCCAATCTAAATATGTCCTTATAACTCCAAGCTCCGCCGAATGCATAGAAGTCTTTGCCAACCGTTCTACTTCTTTTAAAGCTTTTTCTTTTACTTCCTTTGGCATCTTTATCTTATTAATTTTCTCCTGGTATTCCTCAACCTCTCCAGAAATACTGTCGTCTTCGCCAAGTTCTTTTTGGATTGCTTTAAGTTGCTCTTTCAAATAGTATTCCTTTTGAACTTTATTTATTTGTTTCCTTACTTTTTGATTGATTCTATCTTCAATGCGAAGAAGTTCTATTTCTTGTTGGAGAATCTCATGGAGTAATTCTAACCTTTCATAGAAATCAAATGTTTCAAGTATCCTCTGATCATCTTCTTGCTTTAAGAATATATATGAAGCTATTACATCAGCTAATCTTCCTGGATCTTCAATATCTGATATTGTATATAAAACTTCTGATGAGACCTTAGGATTTAAACTAATATACTCTTCTAAATCAAGAGTAACAAGTCTCATGGCAGCTTCAATGTCCTGATTTATTTCAAATTTTTCTGCATCGTAAGAATATTCTTTAGTTAATGCTTCAAAATAGGGTTCTTCGTTGGTAATTTCAACTACTTCTCCTCGATTGATACCTTCTACTAAAACTCTTATGGATCCCCCTGGAAGTTTTAGCATTTGTTTTACCTTTGCCACTGTTCCAACTTTGTAAAAATCATTTACAGTAGGCTCTTCTATCTTTGTATTTATTTGAGTACAAAGTAATATCATCGAGTCGTCCATCATTGCTTTTTCTAAAGCTTGAACAGACTTATCCCTACCTACGTCAAAGTGGATTACCATATGTGGGAATATAGATATCCCTCGAAGTGGTATTAGCGGCAATTTTTTTTCTGTAATTTCATAAGGATTATTCAAAATATCCCTCCTCTAATACAAAATAAAAGCCCACAGCTGTGAGCCCTTATGATGCAGATTCATTACTGCGTTTTTTCTTTGTAGTCGTACTTTTTTTATTAACTAATACCAAAGTAGGTTCTTTGCCCTTTATTATTGTTTCTTTTGTGATTATACATTTTTCAACATCGTCTCTATTTGGCATTTCATACATTATATCAAGCATTTTCTCTTCAATAATACTTCTTAATCCTCTGGCACCTGTTTTTCTTTCTTTTGCTCTTTTAGCAACTTCTACCAAAGCATCTTCTTCAAATTCTAGTTTGATATCATCCATATAAAACAGCTCTTGGTACTGTTTTACTAAAGCGTTTTTAGGTTCAGTCAATATTCTTATTAAAGCTTCCTCATCTAATTCTTCAAGTGCTGCAAATACTGGCAATCTACCAACAAATTCAGGTATGAGGCCATATTTTATAAGATCCTCGGGTTGAATTTGTTTTAATAATTCACTCATAGATCGCTTTTGAGATTTTACATCAGCTCCAAAGCCCATTGTTTTTTTACCAACTCTAGCCTGAATGATTTTATCTAATCCATCAAAAGCTCCTCCTACAATAAATAAAATATTGCTAGTATCAATCTGTATAAACTCTTGGTGTGGGTGTTTTCTGCCGCCTTGTGGAGGTACATTTGCAACGCTTCCTTCTAGTATTTTAAGAAGAGCTTGTTGAACGCCTTCACCACTTACATCTCGTGTTATAGATGGGTTCTCTGATTTCCTTGCAACCTTATCAATTTCATCTATATATATTATGCCTTTTTCAGCTCTTTCAATATCATAGTCTGCTGCTTGAATAAGTTTTAAAATTATATTCTCAACATCTTCACCAACATATCCTGCTTCAGTTAATGAAGTCGCATCTGCAATTGCAAAAGGTACATCTAAAATCCTTGCTAGTGTCTGCGCTAATAAAGTTTTACCAGAGCCAGTTGGCCCTATCATCAATATATTACTTTTTTGCAACTCAACATCATCATTTGATGACTTTCTGCTATTTATTCTCTTATAATGATTGTATACTGCAACTGAAAGATTTCTCTTCGCTCTTTCTTGTTGTATTACATAGTCATCTAGACTTTCTTTTATAGAAGATGGTTTAAGGATACTAATCATCTCATAGTCGTCCAAATACTCCTCAAATTCTTCCTCTATAATTTCTTGGCATAACTCAATACACTCATTGCAAATAAAGACATCTGGTCCTGCAATAAGCCTCCTTACCTGGTCTTGAGCTTTGCCACAAAATGAGCACTTTAACTGTTTTTCTTCATTTTTCGCCACGGAATCACCTCTATTTTCTTTTCTCCATAACTTGGTCGATAATACCATACTCTACTGCTTGTTCAGCATTCATATAGTAATCTCTATCAGTATCCTTAGCAATTCTTTCAATCGGCTGACCAGTTCTTTCAGATAGTATTTTATTTATCCTTTCTCTTATCTCAATAATCTTTTCTGCATGTATTCTTATGTCTTCAGCTTGACCTTGTGTCCCACCAAGTGGCTGATGTATCATTATATCTGCATTAGGTAGTGCGAATCTTTTTCCCTTTGTGCCTGCTGCTAATAAAAATGCACCCATACTAGCTGCTCTACCTACACATATTGTTGCAACATCTGGCTTGATATACTGGATGGTGTCAAAAATCGCAAATCCAGCGCTTACTGACCCTCCTGGGCTGTTTATATATATCTGAATATCTTTTTCTGGATCGTCAGCTTCTAAAAACAATAACTGAGCTACTATAAGATCAGCCACTGTATCATTTACTTCTGAGCCCAATAAAATAATCCTATCTTTTAAAAGTCTAGAGTATATGTCATATGATCTTTCTCCTCTGTTCGTCTGTTCAACAACTATTGGAACTAATGCCATATTAAATCCTCCCTTATTTATTTAAATTTAACATTCTCTTTAAGCATATCTAAAACCTTAGTATTAATTATACCTATTTTAAGGAAATCTAAATCTCCTTTTTTCATATCCTCAATAAATTTCTCTTTATCATCTTTACCATATTGGTCTGCTAGCTTTTCTATTTCTTTATCTAAGTCTTCTTCAGTTGCTTCAATCTCTTCAGCTTTTGCTATGGCTTCTAAAACTAAATCTGCTTTAATTCTTTTTTCTGCCGTCGGTCTAAAGTTAAGCTCAAGGTCTTCTATTGTTGTTCCAGTTAATTCTAGATATTGGTCCATTTCAAATCCTTGTTGTTTAATCCTATATTCAAAATCTTTTATCTCATTTTCTACTCCAGTTTCTATCATTGCTTCAGGTAGTTCAATCTCTGATATTTCAACGGCCTTATCAATCACTTTGTTTTCTGTTTCAAACTTTTCCTGATTTTTCTGATACTCTTCTAGCTCTTTTTTAATGCTTTCCTTGTATTCTTCAAGAGTATCAAACTCGCTAACATCTTTTGCAAATTCATTATCTAACTCAGGAAGTTCTTTAGTCTTTATTTCTTTTACAACAACATCAAATACAACTGGCTTCCCCCTAAGTGATTCATCATGATATTCCTTTGGGAATGTTATATCTAATTTTACCTCTTCATCTTTTTCCTTGCCAATAAGACCTTCCTCAAATCCAGGTATAAACTGTCCTTTGCCTATTTCTAGGCTTTGTCCTTCTGCCTTGCCACCTTCAAAAGGCTCTCCATCTAAATAACCTGTAAAATCAATAGTTACTATATCGCCTTTTCTTACTTCTCTATCTGAAGCATCAACCATTCTTGAATTCATATCTCTTTCTTGTTCAAGTTTAGCATTAATCATTTCATCTGTTACAGAATAGTCAACCTTTTCAAGCTCAATTGTACTATAGTCTCCCAATTTAACTTCTGGTTTGACTTCTACACTAAATTTAACTTTTAACGGCTCACCCTTTTCAACAGTTTCTATATCTACTTCTGGCCTATCAACTGGATCGAGCTCTAACTGTTTTATTGCATCTAAATAAGCATTAGGAAGTATATCGTTAATTGCATCTTCAAAAAATATCTCTTCACCGTAATTCATTTCAATAATCTTTTTTGGAGCCTTTCCTTTTCTAAATCCATGAATATTAAACCTAGCTCTAGTTTTTAAATAAGCTTCCTGAACCGCTTTTTCAAAATCTTCTGTAGGAATCTCCATATTAAAATAAACCGTATTTTTTTCTTTTTTTTCAAAAACTGCCTTCATCAATGTACCCCCTAATTGTTTTTTGTCTAATGACTTATTTATGCCCTCATCTAGTAATTATATCATAAATGTCAATAGAATCCTACATTATAAAAAACCAATGGTTGTGACCACTGGTTTTATATGGTGCGGGAGAGAGGACTTGAACCCCCACGTCAATGACACTAGATCCTAAGTCTAGCGCGTCTGCCAGTTCCGCCACTCCCGCATGTGAGGTGATATAAAATCACCCACTTAATTATTATAGCATCGGCCAAGAATTTGTCAAATTTTTTTATCCTCTTTTATTAGTTTCCTTTTTTTAAGATATATATAGGCAAAACTAAAATGATATTATAATCCCACCATCATTTACATACACAGCTGATAAAGCAGTAGTTTCAACAATTATTATATCTTTAAAATTATACTTTTTTAAATCTTCTTTTAGCTCTAAAGCTCTTTCCAAGGCATTAGCATGGGATATAGCCGCTATTTTTTCTTCAAAATTAGATCCTTTTTCCCCAATAATTTCTGCAAGTTTTTTAAATGCTTTTTTACTTCCTCTAATTTTTATTACAGGCTCAATATTCCCATCATCATCAGCTCGCATTATAGGTTTTACATTTAATAAGTTTGCTATTAGACCCTTTGTCTTTGAAATTCTTCCATTTTTTATTAAATTACTCAGGTCTTCAGAGATAAAATAGGTTTTTAGTTCGTCTATATATTCTTCAACCCTCTTTACAATATCTTCTTTCGATAAGTTCATATTTATGCTTTCCTGTATTTTTATAGCTGTCAATGTCTCTGTTACACTTGCACCTTTTGAATTAAAGACATGAACAAACTTATCCTTAAATTCTTCAAGTATCATATCTTTAGCAAGGATTGCACTATTATAAGTCGCAGATAGTTGCTTAGATATTGTAACTACAAAGATATTATCAGAATCAAAAAACTGTTCTTTAAAATCCCCTGGAGATGGACAAGATGATCTAATTGGATTTGGACTTGCTTTCATAGATTGGTATAAATCTTCCATATCAATATTCTCATCGTCTATAAAGGATTTATCATCTATATCGATTTTAAAAGGGACTAATGTAACATCCATATACTTTTCTAGTTCAGGATTTAAGTCACATGAACTATCAGCTACTATTTTATAATTCATAATAATACACCCCCGTTTATTTTACACCTATTTTAGACTCGATCAAATTAGCTAATTCAACGGCCTTTTGACTAATAAAACTTTGGTTTTTGCCTTCAATCATAACTCTAACCAGCGGTTCTGTTCCAGATGGCCTAACAAGTACCCTTCCTTCACCTTGGAACATTTCTTCGATTTTAGATATTTCATTCTTTATCTCAGGTATTTCCATGTATTTTGTCTTGTATTTATTTTCAACCCTCGCATTAACTAGTACTTGAGGATAATCTAACATAATATTATTTAACTCTGATGCCTTACTCTTTGTTTCTTTCATTATTTCTAGTATTTGAAGAGCTGTTGCCATACCATCTCCTGTTGTGTTGTGTTCAAGAAATATTATATGTCCAGATTGTTCGCCACCAAGAGTATAACCTTCCTCTAACATTTTTTCAAGTACATATCTATCTCCCACATCTGTCTTTTCTATGCTCAATCCATTTTCCTTTAAAAAAATATCGAGTCCAATATTTGACATTACTGTGCCTACTACTTTGTTTTTATAAAGCTTTCCTTTGCTTTTTAAATGTCTTCCACAGATTGCAAGAATGTGGTCTCCATTTATTATACTGCCCATTTCATCAACCGCAATAACCCTATCAGCATCTCCATCAAAGGCTACTCCAAGGTCTGCACCAATTTTTGCGACTAACTTTTGTACTAATTCTGGTTTTGTTGACCCACAAGCTTTATTTATATTCATTCCATTTGGTGTAATATTTATTGCTTCTACATCAGCTCCAAGTTCTTCTAATACTATTGGTCCAATTTCAAAAAGTGCTCCATTTCCACAGTCCATGGCAATTTTTATTCCAGATAAGTCTACTCCAATAGTAGATTTTAAAAAATCTATATAATCTCTTTTACCTTCTTCATTTATATATACCCGCCCTATATGTTCTTTAATAGGCCTATCCAATATTTCTTTATCGTTTTTAATTATAGATTCGATTTTTTCTTCAATAGCATCTGAAAGCTTTAATCCCTTATTATTAAATATTTTTATACCATTGTATTCTCCTGGATTATGAGA
>CAZRXS010000011.1:0-34028 GCA_964604145.1 uncultured Gudongella sp.
TTAAGCTCATAACAAACTCCTTTTATCTATAATAATTGTAGCGTCTTTCTATATTCGAAAGCAGCTTAGTCAAAACAGCTACAATAGCTAAATACACTAAGGCAATAATTATATATGGGCTAAACGCAGAATAAACATTCGATACTGATTTAGCGGCTTTTAATATATCACTCGCACCTAAAATATACACAAGAGAAGTATCTTTTACAAGTGTGATAACCTCATTTCCTATGGCCGGTAATACGTTTTTTATTACCTGTGGGAGAATTATTTTTAAAAAAGTAAAAGTTTTACTCATACCTAAAACTTTTGCAGCCTCATATTGACCGAGGTCGATTGAGTTTATCCCACCTCTAAAAATCTCAGCAAAATACGCAGTATAATTTAGGATAAAAGCAATATATATTGCTGCGAATCTACTAAAAGCGTAACCTATAACTGGTACAAAGTGAAATCCAAAGAATATAAACATCAATTGTAATAAGAGTGGTGTCCCCCTCATAATATAAATATAGCTAGCTGTTAGACCAGAAATAGCCTTATTATTTGATCTTCTTAATAAGGCCACCATAACTGCTAGGGGTAGTGAAAAGACTAAGGTTACCAGAAAAACACCTAGTGTAACCTTTAGTCCTTCAATTGTCATTGGAACAAGCATATCTAAAATTTTCATAATAATTTCCTTTTATTATTATTTTGCAAACCACTTGCTATAAATTTCATCGTATTTCCCGTCTTCTTTCATTTCATTAAGGGCATCATTAAGTTCTGTTAAGAGCTCTTCGTCATCTTTTCTAACACCAATTCCAAAATCTTCAGGTCCAAGATCCTCTTCAAGGACTTTATATGCTTCAGCACCTTTATTACCCATATAGTATCTTGCAAGAACTTCATCTACTATTATTGCCTCAGCTCTTCCCGATTCAAGATCGTTGAATACTTCATTAAATGTTGCATATTCTATTAGTTTTCCATCTTTAAATGATTCAACCAATCCAGGTTGAGCTCTTGCAGCATCTAGTGAACTTGATTCAGCTTGAGTTGCAACTGCTTTACCTTCCAAGTCACTTAAGTTCATAATATCTGAATCTGCTAGTGTTATAACTATTTGTGCATTTGCTAGATAAGTTTCAGAAAAGTTGACTTTTTCTAGCCTTTCAGGGGTTATTGAATAACCATTCCATATTAAATCTATATTTCCTGCATTAAGTTCTGTCTCTTTCATTGACCAGTCTATTGGTTGAAATGAAATATCCCATCCTGCTCTTTCCGCTACTTCTCTTGCAAGGTCAATATCAAAACCCACTAATTCTCCCTTTTTATCTCTAAATCCCATGGGTGCAAATGTGTCATCTAAGCCCATTACTACAGGTTTAAGATCTCCACCAACTGCTGGTTTCTCATTTGAACATGCAGACATAAACATTGCTACCATAGCAACTGTTATTAATAATAAAGTAGCTCTTTTTTTTAAATTAAACATTTTTCTATTCTCCTTTGTTTTTAGTATTTTCGCCTAGCGATTTTCGAGCATTATAAAAGCTCCCATCCTCTAGTCTTAACTTAGAGGACGAGAGCAAATCTCCCGTGGTTCCACCTCTTTTTAATGATGCCTCACGGACACCATCCTCTATGGGTACAAATACTATACCCTTGCACTATAACGGGTGCGAGATACCGAATCCAACTACTACCACAAATGGGTTCATCGACCTGCTCAAAGATGTGTTCATCAAAGAAAAATCATACATTTTCACCAAACATGTACTCTCTAAAGACATTTTTTTGATTACTTTTTCTTGTCATTGCATTAGCATGCTAAACTGATACTTTATAGAATAGCACAGATAATTTATTTTGTAAAGCCCTAAAATTAGAAAAACTAAAATTAAAAAAGTTGAAGATTTTTCTCCAACTTTTTTAATATATCCTACATTAACTTTGTAATTTTATTTGCAAAATCTACAGGATCTTCTATTGGCAAACCTTCTATCAATCTTGCTTGGTCATATAGAAGGTCAGTATAGAGCTTAAACTTTTCATTATCATCTTTAAATGCTGCCTGCAATTTTTTAAATACAGGATGGTCTGGATTTAATTCTAAAATTTTATCTGCATGGACTTCGCCAGCATTTGGCATTGTATTTAAAACCTTTTCCATTTCTATAGAAATTTCGCCCTCACTTACTAAGCAAACTGGGTGATTTTTAAGTCTCTTTGATAATCTTACTGATTTTACCTTTTCTCCAAGAGTCTTTTTCATCTCATCAAATAATCCTGCTAATTCTTCTTGTTTTTCTTCTGTCTCTTCTTTTTCATCAGTAAGCCCTAGGTCGCTTCCTGAAATAGATCGGAATTCTTTCTCTTCATAACTGCCTAACATCTTAATCGCAAATTCATCAACTTCATCAAGAAAGTATAGAATCTCAAAGCCCTCATCTTTAATCCTTTCAGCCTGAGGTAATTTATCTATCCTATCTACTGAATCCCCTGATGCGTAATATATATATTGTTGGTCTTCTTTCATTCTATTTACATACTCTTCTAATGTCGCCATATCCTTTTCACTTGAGGAATAAAACATCAACAAGTCTTTAAGCTTATCTTTATTCATTCCAAATTCAGAGTATAAGCCATATTTTATTTGTTTGCCAAAGTTTTCAAAGAATTCTTTATACTTTTCTCTTTCATCTTTTAATAGTGATAGCAATTCATCTTTTATCTTCTCTTCAATTTTTTTAGCCATCAATTTTAGCTGGCGGTCGTGTTGTAGCATTTCTCTTGATATATTTAAAGAAAGATCTTCTGAATCGACAATACCTTTAACAAAGCTAAAATAATCAGGCAATAGTTCTGCTGCCTTGTTCATAATTAAAACCCCACTAGAGTAAAGTTCAAGTCCCTTTTCATATTCCTTTGTATAATAGTCAAATGGAACATTTGCTGGGATATAAAGTATTGCGTCATACCTTAATACACCATCAATACTTATATGGGAATACTTAAGTGGTTTTTCAAAACCAAAATGCTTTTCTGAGTAGAAATTTTCATAGTCTTCATCTGCTAGCTCATTTTTGTTTTTTCTCCATATTGGAACCATACTATTTATAGTTTTCTCTTCTAATACTGTTTCATATTCTTCAGAGTCTTCTTTTTGTTTGTATTCAGATACCATCATCTTAATTGGGTATCTTATAAAATCAGAATATTTTTTTACAATATTCCTTAATGCGTATTCATCTAAATACTGATCGTAATCTTCATCCTCAGTATTCTCTTTTAATGTAAGTTTTATCTCTGTGCCAATATCTTCCTTCTCAGCTTCTTCAATTATATATCCATCAGTATCCTCAGATATCCATCTATATGCAGTATCAGAACCATAAGCTTTACTAGTTACTTCAACACGGTCTGCTACCATAAATGCAGAATAAAAACCTACACCAAATTGACCAATTATATCATAGCCATCTTTTACTTCTAAGTCTTTTTTAAACTGAAGTGAACCACTTCTTGCAATAATGCCGAGGTTATCAACAAGCTCTTCTTTGCTCATTCCTATACCTTTATCTGTAATAGTCAGTGTTCTTTTTTCATCATCAGTTGATATTCTAATAAAATAGTCATCCTTATTAAATTCAATGCTTTCATCAACCAATGCCTTATAGTAAATCTTATCAATTGCATCTGATGCGTTGGAAATTAACTCTCTAAGAAATATTTCTTTATGCGTATAAACTGAGTTAATCATTAGATCCAACAAGCGCTTAGATTCTGCTTGGAATTCTCTTTTAACCAATTTTATTCACTCCTTAAATATTTATTAGCACTCAAGCATGGCGAGTGCTAATAATAAAATATCATATATATAAATCTATGTCAACAGTAAAGCAATTCACAATTCACAATGCACAAATCATAATTAAAAAGATTAAAAGATTAGATCCTTCATTACATTCAGGATGACAAGCTTTTTTCTGTCATTTCGAGCTTGTCGAGGAATCTATAATCCATTCTGGGGGCATTAGATTCTTGTATAGATTCTTGCCATATCTATCATCAATTAATAAAATCGAGCCCTTATCTTCTTCTGTCCTTATTACTCTTCCAACTGCTTGTAAAACCTTATTCATTCCAGGATAAGTGTAGGCATAATCAAAACCTTCACCAAGTGTGAATTGAAAGTAATCCTTTATAATATTTCTCCAAAATCCAACAAGTGGCATCCCAACTCCTACTACAACTGCTCCAATAAGTAGGTCTCCAACTAAGTCAATTCCTTCTGAAAAAGTTCCTCCTAATACTGCAAATGCAACTAAATTTTCAGATTCACTGAATTCACTCAAAAAATCCTCTTTTCTACTTTCATTCATACCCCCAGTTTGAATTATTGAGCGAACTAAAGGATAATCTTCTGTAAAAATATCATACACCTTATTCATATAATAATATGATGGGAAAAATACCATATAGTTTCCTTCTTTTCTTTTTATAAACTGATAAATGTTTTCATTTATCTTTTTATAAGTTCTTTCTCTATCTTTATATCTAGTTGATATATTAGAATTTATCATTATAGATAAATTTTCTCTTGGGAAAGGGGAGCTTAATCTTATATCATAATCTCCATCATCTTTTCCTAAAAGATTCATAAAATAATCCATAGGGGATAAAGTTGCAGAAAAAAAGATTGCCGAACTTCCTCTTTTTAATGCTTCTCTTATATTTCTTGATGCATCCACACAATACAATGTCAGGATTATATCCTTATCAGTTTTTTCAATTGTCGTTACAAAGTCCTTATCATATAAATCAGATATTCTAATAAAACCGATTAGTTCAAAATAAAGCTCAACAACCTCTTCATAAGCCACAGAACCTTTTTTCTCTACTAGATAAGCTTCCATTAATGAAATTATTCTCTTTATTGGGAAATACAGTTCTTCAATTTCCTCTCTTTGATAGTATCCATTTTTTGCATCAACTATTTTAGTTTTTTTATTTATAATGCGGACCACTTTATAAATTTCATCATACAGTTTTAGTGAAAAACCTTTGATAATTTTTCTAGCTTCCATCATCTTCCTTTTTGAGATACTCGCTGAAAACATCTCCCGCGACCTATCCACCAAATTATGGGCCTCATCAATTAGAAAAGCATATCTTGTTTCATTTACATCAAAAAATCTCTTTAAATATACTCTGGGATTAAAAACATAATTATAATCGCAAATTACCACATCAGCCCAAAGACTCACATCAAGCTGAAATTCAAAGGGGCATACGGTATGTTTTCTTGAATACTCTAATATATTATCCATAACAAATCTATCTTCATTTTCAAATATATCCATTATTGCATCGTTAACCCTATCAAAGTGGCCTTTAGCATATGGGCAGTCTTCTGGGTTACACTTGAGCTCATTATTTAGGCATATCTTTTCTTTTGCAGTGATTACAATAGCTTTACAATTCAGCCCGTCCTTATCTAATAGCCCCAATGCATAGAGTGGTGCTTCCCTAGTAATTGTCTTTGCACTAAGGTAAAAAACTTTTGATATTTCACCCTCTCCTATCACTTTCAAAGCAGGATAAATAACCGATATTGTCTTTCCAATACCAGTTGGTGCCTGTGCATATAGTTTTTTCCCTTCTTTTATTGTTTTATATGCTGCAACAGTAAGTTCTCTTTGCCCTTTCCTATAACTTGCAAATGGAAAGTCTAGGTTTTCTATTGATTTATTTCTTTTTTCTACCCAATCAAAGGTCGTAATAGCCCATTTTATATATTCATCCAATAGATTAAAAAAGAAAGTCTCCATCTCATAAAAATGCATAGCTCTAGTAAATTTTTTCAGTTTCTCTGTCTCCAAGTGAAAATAGCTAAGCTGAATTATTAAATGATCTAGAGCGTTTTGTTTTGCATAAAAATACCCATAACAAATAGCTTGTGCCCAATGTCTTGAGTTTAAGTTTTCATCTATTGATTCTAAATCTCTTGTAGTGCTTTTTATTTCATCTATAATCACTTTATTATCCCTAAATAGGATCCCATCTGCCCTGCCCTCAAGCTTAAACTTAAACTTCATATATTCTAATTTGTATTTTAGTACAACCTCACTTAAATCATTCTTATCATAGGTTTTTTGAACCCTTTGATGAGCATATGTCCCTTCAAGGGCTCGCGACATAGACCTAAACTGATTATCAATATCCCCAGACCGCATAACATATTCAACTAGATTTCTTACAGAGATATTGATTTCTCTTTTCATTGCTCGTCCTTTCTATTTGTGAGTTAAACGGTCAGAGAGAGTCCTCTGACCCTACGTAAAACCTAGAGACCACAGGTCTCCTATACACGGGCGAGCAAAGCTAGCCCCTACTTTTTTTGTCTTTCTAATTGTGATTTGTGATTTCATAATTGTGAATTGTATTTTAATTGAATCTATAAATTTCCTTAACCTGTTCCTGTTTTATTTCCCAAATGTTTGCTTGCACAATAAATATATTCCATCTATCTATTTGAAAGATCCTTTTCCAACTATCCATCACTCTTTGTTTTTCTAGTGGGTAAAAGTGTGCAGTTTTCCCTTCAATAAAATTAAACTGATCCTTAAAACCTTTTTCTCTTAAATTTTTTACATACTCTTCTTGGTCAGCATCATTTTTTGGAATATAAATGTGATTTAGTACATAATCCCACTTTGCGCCATCAAAGTAAATTATATCTTTATTTGGAATTTCAATTTTATAGCAGGCAGTACCTTCTATTGGCCTTAGCATAGAGTCTTCACTTATTGAACACCAAATTGGAAACTCGACTCCCTCAGGCTTTGGAACCATTTTTGAAGCTTCATTAGTAAACCACTTATATAAAGAAATAAAATGATATGAGATATCACCGTAATTTGCTCGAATATATTTTTCCTTGTTTCTAAATACTCCATCTTTTTCTAGATCCAAAAGACTCCTTTCATCTTGCCTTGTCCATAGAATAGTTTTTTCATCGCTCATATCTGTTTCACTCTCCTTAGAATCGAAACATATCTATATAATACCCTTCTTTAATCTCTTTATTTTGTGTATAATAAGATTATATCAAGGAGTTCTATTGTGAAACAAGTAAAAATTGTTAAATGTTAAAAGAAAAGACACCCAATGCATAGATTAATATTTGGAAAATAGAAAGGAGCAGGATATGAAAAAATATGATTTAGAAAAGGATAATACATTATTATTAATGATAGATATCCAGGAAAGATTGGTCCCTGCAATGAATAATGGAGAAAAAGTTGTAGAAAATGTAAAAACTTTGCTTACTGCTTTTAAAGAGCTCGATTTGCCAGTTATTCATACAGAACAGTATCCAAAAGGATTAGGGAAAACTCTTCCAGATCTATCTGAACTCACTAATATAGGTGCTTTTGAAAAAACTCAATTCTCAGCATACACCGAAGATATAAAGTCCTCTATATTTAAAAGTGGCAAAAAGAATATATTAGTTATTGGTATGGAGACACATGTATGTGTTTATCAAACAGTTCGTTCCCTTTTGAAGGCCGAATACAATGTCTTTGTTGTAAGAGATTGTGTAGCATCAAGAACAGAGGAAAATTATGAGAATGCACTAGATATGATGAAAGATATGGGAGCAGTTATAACAAATATGGAAACAGTCCTTTTTGATATTCTTAAAAAAGCTGGAACTCCAGAGTTTAAGATTATATCGAATTTGATAAAGTAGGAAGATACAATTCACAATTCACAGATCACAATGCACAATTAAAAGATTAAAAGATTCCTCGTTACACTCGGAATGACAGAAATATCCTGTCATCCTGAGTGCAGCGAAGGATCTTTATATTGCTGTTGTTAATCGCGGATAGACAGAGTCGTCTATCCCTACGACCTTCTTAATTTTCTGCTTCCTACTTCTCACTTATATATTACCTTCTCAACCCTCAGCTTATACCATGTAAACTCTCCTTCTGGGAGCATCCAGCTTATGTGGATTTCACTTGGGATTCTAAGACCATCAAAAACAGCAAAATCTTTGCTTTCACCTACACACTCAAAAAGTTCACCTTTTTCATCTGTATCTTTATATCTTATTGCACTTGACTTTATAACATCATAGTCCTCATTAAAATATAGATATACTTCACCATCTATTCCATGGTGGGACATCTTAACTCTGGCTGTATATTTGTCTATCTCTTCCCAATTCATATTTTCATTTAATGCAGCTTCAGGATACCATGATAGCTCTAAGAGATACCTCGCAAAAGATGATTGATTTACTTTAACTGTATCTTTAATATTGGCCACCTTTACAAGATTAAACAATCTCATCTCCAAAGAACCTACACCATCAACAAAGCTATCCATACCATACATATTAATAAAGGGAAGAAAAGCTGCTTTTACTTGCCAAACAAAACCAGGCATAGCTATACCTGCAAATTGCTTTGAGGATGCGAATATCCATTTATCGGAATTTTCATCCAGCCTCATTTCACCTTTTTGCTCAATATAAACATAACTGCTTCTTTTTCTTCCCAATACGCCAGATCTTATTAGCCATTTTTGAACGTTAATAGGCAGGTGTTTTAAGTCCTCTATTGAAATATCCTCATTTGTAAAATCACCTTGATTTGTCTTTAAGATATTAATATTCTTATTTACTCTTTTTTTATATCCAATACTTACAAAACCCCTAATCACAAAAAAAAGAAGTAGCACTAATCCAATTATATAAAGCAGTTTACTAATTAAATCCAAAAATCTCACATCCTTATATTGCAATAAATTTGTCTATTGTCGTAGAATATATAAATACTCCTAATACCTTTTTATCCACCATATTTGAAACTACTTCCTTGTAATAGTTTAGCTGATCCTTGTAAAGAAAGATTAAATTCTCAATAAACTCCTCATCACTGCCCCATTTTACATTTGTTTTATAGTCTATTATATAAACTCCTTTATCAGTTATTAAAAGCAAGTCAATTATTCCTGATATATAGTCTCTATCAAGAACTCTATCAAATGTGGTTTCCGTTATTATCTTTGCAGAATCAGCCATCTCTTTAAATCTAGAGTTATTTACAAATCGCTCTAGGATATTTTTTAATCTTAAATTATATTCCTGGATTTCTTCTTCTATCTCAAACTCTAGCAGCACATCAATTATAGAATCTATAGCAATCTTTTTATTAAAAAATTCTCCACCAGCCTTTTTCAAATAAATCTCAAACAATCTGTGGACAATACTTCCCCACTCAGAGCCTTTAAATTTAGAAAACTCAAAATTATCTTCTATAACTGTCTCTGTGGACTTTGGAAATTCTTTATCATCATGCCTACTTGGTGTTGTGTAGGAATAAGTCTGTTTTTCACACTCTATTATAGTATCCTTACTAGAGGCATCGAAGCTTTCTATAAGTGCGTTAGCAGTATTATGACAAATCGATTTTAATGGAACTTTCTCAATTTCCTCGTCAAAGAAATCCTGACCTAGGCTTTTTGGAAGATGCCCACTAAAATAACTCATCCAATGATTCCTTTTATACTCACTTATTAATAAAACATTTTCTGCACGTGTAGTTGCCACATATTGAAGTCTTAAATTCTCTGCATTATCTTGAATTCTAGCCTCTTTTTGCATTTCATCCCAACCACTTGGAAATCCTAATTCACTATAACCATCTTTAAGTCTTAGAAAAACTTCTTTCCCATTTGGACCTTGTTTAGTAAAGTTTTCTATATCAAATTTTGTGTCAGTCGATGATGTAGCTAAAATTACAACAGGTGCTTCCAGACCCTTTGCCTTGTGCAAATTCATAATCCTTACATAACCGCTATCATCATTGCCAGAGTATGCTAATAGCATTTCTTTTTCAATATCCATTTCTTTAAGTAGCATCAGCTCATTAGCAATAATTTCAAAGCTTATAATATTCTTGTTACTCAACTTTTCAATTATAGAAAATAGAGTCCCAGCAATTGACTTAACTGTTGTCGTATTGTATCCTGCTGTAAATATTGGTAAAACTTCATCCATTATGTTCCTTATATATGCAATTGGAGATAATTTATCCTTTCTTTCTATATAAGTTTTTAAGTTATTAATTGCATCTCTAAACTTTTTATCGCAGTTGCTTAAATCCCTAGTTAAATAATCATATAGTTTAACTCTTTGGAATACATTGTCTTCAAATGTTTTAGTGTAATCTTCAAGGTTACCAATTCCATATGAATTTGTTAAAACTGCTGCCATAAGGGTTTCATTTAGGGGGTTTGATAGAAAGTAGACCAAATCCATAAAGTTAGCTATCTCAGGAATATCTCCGATTCTCATTTTTCCAGCAAAAGAGACAGGGATATTTCTATCTTTAATTTCCTTAATATAGTTCCCCATATATTTAGTTCTGTACAATATAATCAAGAAATCTTCATATGACAAGGGTCTTTGAATCGTTTCTCCTCTTTCTAGATCAAAACCCTCAATCTTATATCCTTCACTTACTGTCTTTTCAATAAACTTGGCAATCCATAAACTCTCATCGACTACATTTGCTTCAATGTATTTGGCGTCACTTGCCTTAAATCCATAAATGCCTTTTAATAAATTATCAACTTCTAAATCACTATCATGTTTTACAGCATCCATTCCATAAAAATTTGCTTGATGTGTTATTTCTGTGTTTAAGAGAAACTTTTTAGACCCATTATCTGACATTAGAACTTCATCAGCTTCTTCCTCTTTCAATTTAAATCTATCCTCCACCCACTCTACAATTCCCGACTGAGTCCTGTAATTCCTTTTTAATACAACAAGTTCAGAATCTACATCGCTAGCAAATATCTCCCTAACATTATTATACAGTGTAATATCTGCCCCTCTAAATCTATAAATGGACTGTTTGGGATCCCCCACAATAAATGTAGAACCAGGTATTAACTTCCTCTTATTCCAAGGAGTATCTTCATCCTCACATTCCCCATTTAAATAAAATAGAATTTCAGTTTGAATAGGATCAGTGTCCTGATACTCATCTATATAAAGGAATTTGTATTTATCGCGAACTCTTTTTCTAATCTGAGGATAATCCCTTAGAACATTTCTAGTTAATACTAGCAGATCTTCAAAGTTCACAACCATAATGCTCCTTTTTTGTTGTTTGTAAAGTTCTATTGCTGGATATGCAATTGCAATAAGCAAATTATAAATATAGTTATATCTGGCATCATAATAAGCTTTTAAATTCTTACCTTTAAAAGCTCTGAAAAGCTCATCAAATCTTTCTGGATTCTTTTTTATATAGGCTTTCTTTCCTGATGACTCCCAATTAGGTTTTTTAATTAGCAGCTTTGAAAGATTATAATAACTCTCCTTATCCCTTGTTTTTAAAACTGAGCTAATCGTCTCTGCATATTCCTTAAGAAATATAGTTGAAATCTCTTCACCTTCATTTGTGTATATCGACTTATCATCAATTATTTTAAAACTACTTAAAAAATCATCTATTACTACTTTAAGCTCGTCAAAACCATCGCCCTTATCTATTGCAGCTAGGTCGTAGCCGATTTGTGCATGTTCGTAGTTAAGCAAAGTCATAAACGCAGATTTTGTCACATTGATATTTAACCCCTGTTCGTTGATTTTTTCAAAGAGGGGTTGCAAGTTTTTTTGTTCGCTTACAATATACTTTCTCCAAACAAGTTCTTTTATCTCAAGGTCTTCTGTAGGTTCAATAACCTTAAAATCCGATCCAATAGAGGATTCAAATCCACTTGTAATTAAAATTTCTCGACAAAAGCTATGAATGGTTCCAACATATTGATCATCAATTAATTCTATTGCCTCTTTTAAAGTTTCTTTTTCTATTCCTGCTTCTCTTTCTTCACTAGCTTCATAGAGCTTTTTCATAACCTTTTGTTTTAGTTCGCTTGCAGCTTTTTCAGTAAAAGTTATCGCAGCGATTTCATCCAACCTTAGTGGTCTGGCATACCTTTTATCATCAGCTAAAAGCTGCTTTATTATGCGGGAAATAATAAGAGTTGTTTTACCCGCACCTGCACCAGCCTCGACCATATAGTTTTTATCAAAATCAGTTAATAGCATATCTCTTAATCCATCTTCTGTTTTAATCATTCCACAACCTCCGAAGGGTTTCTACAAATCATAGTATATGGGCAGTATGTGCAAGCTTTTTCATTGCCTGACTTAGAATTATCCCCAAGTTCTAGTCTTTTAAGGGCATCGTAAATTATGGTGGCCTTTTGTTCTTTAATTTCATCAGCATCTTTTAGACTATTCATAGACCAAGTTTTTTTATCTCCAAGTTCCAGTGGGAAATCGTATCTAGAATCGTTGACTTTTTTATTAAAAAACTTCTCACAAGCCAAACTATATAAATAATCCTGGAATACTTCCGACTTTCCTTTTGGGTCTTTAAAACACTTTCCAGACTTATAATCAATTATATCTATCCTATCATTATCTAAAAAATCAACTCTGTCTATTCTTCCAGCTAAGTTAATTTTAATACTATCTTCTCCACTCTTAATAACTATTCCCATAGGTTCACTTCTTGAAATTACTAATTCTGTCCTAGAAAATTTTATAAGCCCATCTTGCAGTAATTTATAATATTTGTCCATGTATAAAGAGACCACAGACAGTAACTCTTTTCTAAAGAAGCTAAAATAGTTTTGCACCAAGACAGGATTTTCTTTTCTCACATTTTCAAATTCATCATAGACTATTTTTCTGATAATTTTATGGACATCAACAGGTCTATCCTGGAGGCCTTTAACTACCTTTTCAAATACAGAATGGACCAAACTTCCTCTATCCATAAAATCTAACCACCCATCGTAACCTAAAACTATTTCTCTTTCTTCCTCTAAACCGACAATATATGCATAATAATGGGCTCTATTACATCTAATAAGTGTTTCTATCTCAGTTGCAGAAAACACTCTTTCATCTATATTTATTGCTTTCTGGCTGGTATTTTCCCTGTTTATAGCCTCATTAGTTAAAATCCCATCAGGATTAAAAATAAGCTCATCCATCATATTAAATCTATTATTCTTATCTTCAATAATAAAGCCAGCAGGAATTGGATCTTTAAGTTCCAAAAGCTTAGCCATAAGGGCAGATGGATTCAATTCTCTAACATTATCAGTATCGTAAAATGAATAAAGCAGAGTTAAATCTCCACTTGCAGTTGATAACAGTTGGACCAGCTTAAAATATGAGTCGGATTTTTCTGGTGATGGTGATAACAGTTTGCTAATCAGGGCCTTTTCTCTATCATAGAGTACTGGGTCTTCTCCAGATGAATCTGGAAAATGCTTTGCATCTAGACCTATAACATAAATATTCTCCCTTGTTAAAAACTGAGTATTATTATAACTACAGGCGTGGATTTTCCCAGCCTCTGCTTTTTCCATCTTTACTCTAGAAGCCCTTAATCTAAGCTCGATTTCATATAACCACTTTTCTTCTACATTCTCATATGAACAAGGACCCTCTACATAACTTTGGATTGTTTTAATTAGTTCGTCTTTTATCTCACTTGTCTCATCATCAGATTTTATAAAATATTTATCTAAAATATCTCTTAAAGTAAGTAGCCAAGAATCCGTAGATTTGCTCCTATCTTCAAGTTCAGATAATAGGCCTAAAAACTCTCTAAGCTTAGTGTAAATCTCCACCTGAGATTTATAAAATTCAGAGTCTAAATAAGCTTTACTATGGGAATTATGTAAAAAATCGATTCTTTGGGCTAAGTCTTTCGCACCGATACTAACCTTTGCTGCTTGGAGCATTTCATATACTTGTTTATTAGTTTTAATTAGGTTATCAGTTTCAATTCCTAAATCAATAACTCCAGATAGAAATAATGGTTTTAACTCAGAAAGCAGCGAACCTTTTGATATATACCAAATAATTTGAGATATAAAAAAATATGCTTTAGTATTATCTAGCTTTAAGCCTTCTTGAATAGTTGTCTTGGCATTAAAATAGCTAGCGATATTTTGAATATACTCAGCATAGTCACTCCCAATATACACTATTTGACATTGGTCAAAAGCAAGTTTTCTAGCAAGTATATCTCTAAAAACCCAAGAAACTTCATTATTATATCCATAAGCCTCAACAAGATTAAAATCATCCCGATTAGCTCGATTATCATATAAATAGCCTATGCTATTTACCTTGTTTTCATATGGGATATGGGATGATAACTTCTGATTTATTGGCCTTTTAATATTGTGGGGTCTGAAAAGAGCTAGCACTGTAAATCCTTTGGAAATCTGGCTTAAAAATCGACTCTCAAGTGGAGAGAGTTGCGTGTTTTCATATATATAAAAGTCCGCATCAATTTTTGAATGTGTAAGCTTTAATATATCAGCACTATCCACAAAAGCATTTTTTTCTAGCTGGATTTCATAGAGCCTATATATCTCTTTAAGCTCCTTTATTTTCTTATTATTAGTTTGAATCATTTCTGGCAAAATCTCAGCTTTTTTAAAATCTATTATTACGCTATAAATGCTTCCATATGTATTCAATGTAATTATCTCTCGTTTAAAAACTTCTGCCTTTACAGATTCTCCATTCATTATTGACTCAATTATAAACCTTGCGCCTTCATCATTTATAAGGCTCAGGTTCTTTTTTTTAAGTTCTAACTCACACATTTCTCTTGCAAGTTGACCTATGGTTGTTATTTTAGTCCTTAGCAATAAGCCATAGTTTAAAAGAAGATTTCTCTTAACCGAATGGATACTTGAGGACTTATCTACTATAATAATTTTTTCTTTATTAATATCTCTAAGCTCGTCTTTAAAAGTCATCATACTAGCCCCCTACTCTATTATAGTAATATTCTCAACATACATAATCTCACAAGCACCATTTCCTCTATCATTCCTCGACTTGCTTGTTTTCCATAAAGAAGTGTTATCCGGATTTTTAAAATCAACATCCACTAAATACCCCTCTAACTTTATATAATCTTCTTCTTTTATAGATTTAATTTTCTTTAAAATATCTTTATCTTTGTGAATTATATGAACATTAGCTGAGTTCTTAGAAATATAATCCTCATTTACTGGAAGATCCTTGGAATATTTGTAATAATACCATCTGCCACTTTGAGAATAACTTATACCCTCATCAATCTCATCTTTGTTTAAGTCTCCCCAAGCAATGGCTAAATCATATTCAGAAACTTGTGATGTATAATCAGAATACTTTTTCTTAGATTTAACAACTCCAGTAAGCTCATACTCTGCCCTCTTAATAAGCTCAACCTTCCCCTCACTACCATCATGTAGTATCCTGTCATCTAACTTTATATCACTTTGAATGGGCATGGCGATTTCTCCTTGATAAACAACATTATCCATAGTTAAGGACTTGCCAAAAAGTATCATTGCTATTAAAAGTAAAATACCTAGTAGTTTAGATAAGCTAGTCAAGTGACCATCCCCTTCCATATTTAAATTATAGCACAAGGATAAATAAAAAAACTAGCAACTTCCCAGTTAGCTAGTTTTTTGGCTTTTTATTATACACTTTTAATAGCTTCTTTCATTTCCCTAACAAAGTCTTTTACAATAGGCAAACAGTCTTCTCCATATTCCTCACATATTTTTACTACTTCTGATCCCACAATAACACCATCTGATATTCTCGCTATTTCCTTAGCCTCTTCAGGGGTTGAAATATGGAAATTGATTGCACATGGAATCCTTGTTTTACTCTTAATCATGTCAACTGAACTTCTAAGCTTATTAGATGCAGTAGCTCTGTTCTCTGCAAGTCCTAAAGATGAAACATTATAAATAAATCCTTTTGCATTCTCTACTATCATATTTACCCTTTCACCTGATGTTTGAGCCACAAGTGAAATAAAGTCTATACCATATTTTTCACAGACTAGTGAAAACTCTTCTTTTTCCTCAAAGGGAACATCTGGAAGTATAAGCGCATCAACGCCTATTTCCTTCATAGTCTTAATAAATCTTTCTGTATTATATGAAAAAACTACATTTGCATAAGTCATAATAGCAAGTGGTATTTGAGTATTTTTTCTAATTTTTTTGATCGTCTCAAAAACTTTATCTGTTGTAACTCCAGCTTGCAGCGCTCTTAAGCTTGAGGCTTGTATTACAGGCCCTTCAGCAGTTGGATCAGAAAATGGTATGCCTATCTCTATCAAGTCCGCTCCCGCTTCTTCCATGGCATATACAAGCTTCTCAGTAATATCTAGATTCGGATCGCCCCCCGTTATAAATGCAATAAACGCCTTGCCGTTTTCAAATACTTTTTTTATTCTACTCATCCATATCCTCTCCTCTATATCTAGCTATAGCAGCACAATCTTTATCTCCTCGCCCCGATAAATTCACTACGATTATTTTGTCGCTTGATAGTGTCCGTGCAAGTTTCATTGCATATGATAGGGCGTGCGAACTTTCAATTGCTGGGATAATACCTTCCATTTTTGAAAGGTATTCAAAAGCTACTACTGATTCTTCATCAGTTACCGGAACATATTCGGCTCTTCCTATGTCATTTAAGTATGCATGTTCAGGTCCTACCCCTGGATAGTCAAGACCAGCTGAAATAGAGTAAACCGGTGCTATCTGTCCATATTCATCTTGGCAAAAATAACTTTTCATTCCATGGAAAATCCCAAGCTTTCCAGTTGAAATTGTTGCTGCTGTTTGGAATGTATCAATTCCTTTGCCGGCTGCTTCACAACCAATTAGACGAACATTTTCATCTTGAATAAAATTATAAAAAGCACCTATAGCATTTGACCCACCTCCCACACAAGCAACAACTGCATGGGGAAGTCTCCCTTCTTTTTCCAGACATTGTTCTTTTATCTCCTTTGAAATTACAGCTTGGAAATCTCTTACAATAGTAGGGAATGGGTGAGGTCCCATTACAGAACCAAGTACATAATGGGTGTCTTCAATTCTTTTGGTCCATTCTCCCATGGTTTCATTTACCGCATCTTTTAATGTAGCTGTTCCAGATGTAACTTCATGTACTTTTGAACCAAGGAGTCTCATTTTATATACATTAAGGGCTTGTCTTTCTGTATCTTCCTTTCCCATAAAGATTTCACATTCCATTCCAAATAATGCTGCTGCTGTTGCAGTTGCAACACCATGTTGGCCTGCGCCTGTTTCAGCTATAACTCTAGTTTTCCCCATCTTTTTCGCTAGCAAAACTTGTCCTAGTACATTGTTGATTTTATGAGCACCTGTGTGGTTTAAGTCCTCACGCTTGAGATAAATCTTAGCTCCACCTAGGTCTTTAGTCATCTTCTCTGCAAAATATAGTCTTGATGGCCTCCCAGCATATTCATTTAGTAGGTCTGTAAGTTCTTTTTGAAAGCCATCATCATTTTTATAATGCTCGTAGGCAGCTTCTAGTTCTAAAACCGCATTCATTAATATTTCTGGTATATACTGACCCCCGTGTACTCCAAATCTTCCTTTTTCCATCTTGTCGCCTCCTATATATTTTAAAAACAAAAAAACTCGTCCTCAACAGTTTAATCTGCTAAGGACGAGTATATATACCCATGGTACCACCTTAATTTATGGCAAAGCCATAATCTCTGCGAAATACTAACATATTCCCGACTACTAACGTAAGCCAACACGTCATACCATACTCGATTGTAAAAACAATCTTTCAATATGCCTTCAACGGTCCATTTAATAAGTAGTAACTACTTGGCTCTCACCTTACCAAGTTCTCTGGAAGTCCTTTCCCTATTTTTATCTCCGAATCAATAGTTTTTTATTTTTTATGTTATTGTTAACTATATCACCATCAGGATAATTGTCAACAGCGAATTTAAAATTTTGAATATTTTCTATGAATTTTTATACTTTTAATATTATAATTCACTATTAAGGAGCTACATATCCAATACTGGTATCTATACCTACTGTACTAGTTTCAGCATCCCAAGTTACTCCAATATCAAAAGCATTAGCTATATCTCTTAATTTAAAGTAGTTATTTCCTCCAATATTATACGCAGTTAAAGCTATTTCTTCTCCATCTTTTAGTATCTTCGAAGTATTTAGCTTTCCTAGTTTTTCAACTCCATCACCTAGAGCCATTTCTCCACCAACTACTGTATATTCATTGTTTGAAACAAGATTTATAACTCTTTCTTCATCATCCCAGGAAACTTCAAACTGCTTTTCACTTCCAGAAACTGCAAGTGCTAGATCTCTTAATTTAAAAAAGTTATTTCCTTCTATATTATATGCTTCAAAAGATTTTTCTGTACCATCTACTATAACTTTTGAGCTAGTTGCTTTTGCGATAGCTTCATCTGTTTCTTCAACTGCATCCTCAACTAGGTCTTCATTGAAATACACTCTCTCACCACCAAGTACTGTCATTATTACTTCTGTATCAATAATTTTACGGTGGTCTGATGAATTATCAGAATTACCTAAAGCCATAATATCACGATCAAGTACTACAAAGTCTGCAAGCTTGCCAACTTCAAGAGATCCCTTGATATCTTCTTCAAAATTCGCATAAGCTCCCCATATCGTATACGCTGCAAGGTTCTCAGCAATGGTCAAACATTCCTCTTCATACCAACCAACATCTGATCCACCTGGTGTTCCAGCGCCTTCAGGCGATCCGCCTTCTTTTCTAAATTGTCTAGTCAGACCTGCGTATAATCCATGATAAGGATTAAGTAGTTCTACAGAAGCATCTGTGCCGTTCCCGATTATTCCGCCAGCATCAAGAATCTTACGCCATGCGTATGCACCTTTTATTCTATCTGGGCCTAAACGTGGTTCAGCACCGTTCATATCTGATGTAGCATGTATAAACTGCATTGAAGGTGTCATGCCAATACCTATGGCTTTTTCTATATCATTAGCATAATCGCCATTAGGTAACATAGAAAGAAACTGGAAATGCTCAGTTCTTGGTCTAGGATCGCTAATCCATTCCTTCCACTCATCTTGAGTACCTTTGAAGGTTGAAGGCTTAGTGTCTTTGTATGTTTCCCTAAGTTCATTTATTACTTTTTCAAGAGTGTCAATATACAATCTATTTGCATAATCTCCAATTGCGTGAGCGCTTGTAGAAAAGCCTGCTTCTAAATTTTGCTTTATAATAATCTCTAGGTTCTCTGGTGTTATCCTTGGGTTTCCTGTATTATCAGTTATAGTCTCGCCAGTCCCCTGATCTTCATACGGTTCATATGGCTCAATCATCGCTGCAGTTCTAGAACCCATCGCCCCATCCATAAAGATTTTGCATACTCTGGTTGTTAGCCTGTTATCGTAAAGTCCAATTTCAGGTGCACCTTCGTTATAGTTGGCTCTAAATTGTTCATCTGAACCATTTTTTGGATCAGTACTATCCACAGAAACCTCTTCATAAAGCCTGATTTTTAGAGGATTGATTGGATCTTCATAAAGTTCTTTTATAAGATTGATAGTATCTACACCATTGCCTGCGTCCATAGCTGTAGTTATACCGTATTCAAAGCATTCCTTTTGTGCAGCATATAAAGCGTCAATATTTTGCGCCTCTGTCCTTGCTGGTTGTTTTGAACTTACAAGTGAAGCTGCCGGCCCACCTTGGAAAAGACCAGTTGGATTGCCATCTGCGTCATGGATAATCGTTCCACCAACAGGATCTGGTGTGTTTTTGTCAACGCCTGCTGCCTCCATAGCTGCCGTATTGGCCCAGCCACCATGTCCACTTGCATGACGTAAGAATACTGGGTAGCCTAGCGAGACTGCATCAAGCTCAGCTGCTGTTGCTGGAGTCCAGCCTTCTAATGTGTCTACCCAGCCACGTGAAACTATCCAAGTGGTATTAGGTTCACCTCTGTCCGCATAACGTTGTGCTTCTTTTCCAACTTCTGCTATTATATCTTCTTTAGATTTCCAAAATATATCAATCATTGTCTGTGTTGTACCTTCAGACATAAAGTGCATATGGCTTTCAACAAGTCCTGGTATTACAGTCTTGCCACCAAGATCCACTATTATTGGATTATCTCCCACAAGAGCCTCTGCTTCTGCTTGGCTATTTCCTACATATATAATATCCTGACCACTAGTCGCAATAACACTTGCTTTTTCGTATTCGCCATATGGCCCCCAGAAATCAAATTTTGGGTTAGTGTTTTCACCAGCTACATATTTAGTATAAATATTCCCGTTAATATAAATTACGTCAGCTTCCGCAGATGCCGCTTCTTTAGGATTGTTCATGGCAATAGAAAACGTGCCTGATGTAAATACTAGTCCAAAAATTAAAAATAAACTAACAAGCATTCTCATTCTTTTGTTTTGCATCCTTTTGACCTCCCAATAAATTTTGTTTTGTAATCATTTTCTTCAGCCTACTTTTTTTAAAGTGGCTACTTTATATGTAACATGTTCTTTTCCTATCACTTCCTTTCTAAATTTATTTTATAAATTTCCACCCTCTTCTATGTTTTAAATAAAGATTGGTCTACTTTTATTGCATTATTTTCTCTTATGTTTATCTGAATTTCAACATTTTTAATTACTTTATATTAACGCACTAATGAGAACATGTCAAGAGTCAAATTCGAGTCATTGTGGTTATTTCTAGAGAAGTCAAACATTTAAGATTTGTTCTGAAAATATTACATTTCTAGTTTCACTAGTCATTTATTGTAATTTTTCGGAAATAATGAATATATATATTTTAATCTATATTTAGTTTCTCTGCAAAAGAAAATAATATTATGCAATTAATATCTGTACATTTATAAGCCTCTTCTTCATGCATCAACTCTACTATTTCATTAGAATTTAAATCACCAAACTTTTCAATAATATGATCTATTGTCTGGAACTCTTCCTCCGTTAGATTTTTAATTTCAAAGCCAGGTGTGGGTTTAAACTTATACGCCATGTTTCCTCCATACCAAACCCGTTTAAAATGATTTACATTCCAGTGTGGTTCTATTAAGGCTAAAGCGACTAAAAGCGACTAGACAATGTGATACAGATTTACATTCCAGTGTGGTTCTATTAAGGCTAAAATGTCCAAATTGTAAAAGTGAAATAAATAAAGATTTACATTCCAGTGTGGTTCTATTAAGGCTAGAAATGTTATACTTAATGCAGGAGGTGAAAACAAAATTTACATTCCAGTGTGGTTCTATTAAGGCAAAGGAGAATAAAAATGGCAAATGTATCATACCCGAATTTACATTCCAGTGTGGTTCTATTAAGGCAGGAAATGTAACTACTTGGAATCAAATTATAACAAAATTTACATTCCAGTGTGGTTCTATTAAGGCGAATGATTATTTTAAACACTTAGTTTATGAATTATAATTTACATTCCAGTGTGGTTCTATTAAGGCCACAAGAAGATACTGATGAACAGAAATCTATTGATATTTACATTCCAGTGTGGTTCTATTAAGGCGATTGGACAGATAGGGAGCAGATACTTTTAAGCAACATTTACATTCCAGTGTGGTTCTATTAAGGCAACACTCGGTTTCTTTTTATGCTGCTGTTCTTCATTATTTACATTCCAGTGTGGTTCTATTAAGGCTTATTTGGGAATCAATAAAGACAATTGTGTAGAGTAATTTACATTCCAGTGTGGTTCTATTAAGGCAAAAATTGTGGGTGATTTGGATCTTTGCAAAGAATGATTTACATTCCAGTGTGGTTCTATTAAGGCGTCAACCTGTTCATCTGTATAAGGTTCGGGTAAATCATTTACATTCCAGTGTGGTTCTATTAAGGCTTAAAAGACATAATATCAGGAAATATCGTGTCTAAAATTTACATTCCAGTGTGGTTCTATTAAGGCGCACATGGTATAAGCATATGAATACATTACAAAGCAATTTACATTCCAGTGTGGTTCTATTAAGGCCTTCTCCAGATGATGCAGATGGTGATATATATTATAATTTACATTCCAGTGTGGTTCTATTAAGGCTATTAGCTTTTTAATTATATTAGTTATCTTCTTAGTATTTACATTCCAGTGTGGTTCTATTAAGGCTGTACTACTTTAACTTTTTATAAATTGAATATCATCATTTACATTCCAGTGTGGTTCTATTAAGGCGAGTACTAGAGGTTATATTACAAAGGCTGCTAAAATATTTACATTCCAGTGTGGTTCTATTAAGGCATGAAAAAGAAAAAACTGAAGACACAAAAGAATAAAAATTTACATTCCAGTGTGGTTCTATTAAGGCAGCGATTACAGGTACAACAGTAACAGGACTTGCCCCATTTACATTCCAGTGTGGTTCTATTAAGGCATTAGTGCCATACATTAGTATTGATAACTTATTTTAATTTACATTCCAGTGTGGTTCTATTAAGGCCCATCTTAAAGATATAGTCAACCATTTGTTCTAGTGCATTTACATTCCAGTGTGGTTCTATTAAGGCATCACCTTTAAACTCATACATCAAGGCTATATTTTTATTTACATTCCAGTGTGGTTCTATTAAGGCTTTAGATCCTTTTGTGTATTGTGTATCCTAAATAGCATTTACATTCCAGTGTGGTTCTATTAAGGCCAGCATAGGAGAGAATAAGGGCGCACAAATAGCCTAATTTACATTCCAGTGTGGTTCTATTAAGGCGTTTAGAATGAAAGCAAAGGAGTTTATAAAAAAATAATTTACATTCCAGTGTGGTTCTATTAAGGCTAGAGAATAACAGCAAGCAACACCAACTAAATTATATTTACATTCCAGTGTGGTTCTATTAAGGCCCCAAACTCGTGACTATCGTGAAACCTCGTACTTGCATTTACATTCCAGTGTGGTTCTATTAAGGCCAGTTGCCCATGAATGCAAACATTATTAGCATTTCGATTTACATTCCAGTGTGGTTCTATTAAGGCATACAGACTTAGAGCTAGATTATGAGATAAACAAGTATTTACATTCCAGTGTGGTTCTATTAAGGCCTGCTCCCAAGCTTTTTGATTATTAACATAATACTTATTTACATTCCAGTGTGGTTCTATTAAGGCAGCAGAAAACAGCTTGAAGAATATTAAAATATCACCATTTACATTCCAGTGTGGTTCTATTAAGGCTTTAATATTACCAGTTAACGCCAACCCACACAGTCCAATTTACATTCCAGTGTGGTTCTATTAAGGCAGCTGTATCTGATATTTGAGGAGCATTTATATTAGCATTTACATTCCAGTGTGGTTCTATTAAGGCGGGTATCGTTGTTTAAAATATAACACTAGAATCAAATTTACATTCCAGTGTGGTTCTATTAAGGCAACTATATTCGACATAGTAACGGCTGAGAATATTAAATTTACATTCCAGTGTGGTTCTATTAAGGCTTCAAGGTATTCTTCTATATCTCCGTCATAAATCCTTATTTACATTCCAGTGTGGTTCTATTAAGGCGGAGATTTTATATATTATAAAGATGACACTATAACAATTTACATTCCAGTGTGGTTCTATTAAGGCTGTCAGTTGATACTGTTGCAAATATTGAACTTGCTAATTTACATTCCAGTGTGGTTCTATTAAGGCTTATTACAACAAATGATTTCAGTCCAACCTCAAATCATTTACATTCCAGTGTGGTTCTATTAAGGCTATAATTAATTTAATCGATACAAGCGTTGCAATCACATTTACATTCCAGTGTGGTTCTATTAAGGCAAAATCCCGGAGCTTACTCCTCGCCGGATTTTATATATTTACATTCCAGTGTGGTTCTATTAAGGCTTCTCGACTCCCGCTTTGAAAAACGTAAACATAAGAATTTACATTCCAGTGTGGTTCTATTAAGGCGCTTCTTAAGTTTAAAGATTAAAAGCATTTAGATTAATTTACATTCCAGTGTGGTTCTATTAAGGCTTGTATCTGTTGAAGTTAAATTGTCAACTATATTTGATTTACATTCCAGTGTGGTTCTATTAAGGCATACCACTCGGCTTTATGGTAAATGTATTAGGATTGATTTACATTCCAGTGTGGTTCTATTAAGGCTAACGAAGTCTGGAATTTTAAGCATTATCATGGTAAATTTACATTCCAGTGTGGTTCTATTAAGGCAGTATTTACAACTCATGACAGAATAGGAGTACCTATATTTACATTCCAGTGTGGTTCTATTAAGGCCCAGTAGGAGGCATTGATTTTACAATTACTTCAGAATTTACATTCCAGTGTGGTTCTATTAAGGCTATGAACGGAAATGTTCAAGGTCAAACAATAAATCTATTTACATTCCAGTGTGGTTCTATTAAGGCGAATTAAGAAATCTCAGAAAAAACCATCCCAAATACATTTACATTCCAGTGTGGTTCTATTAAGGCTTAGTTAGAGGTAGAGATAAAGATAAAGAATATATTATTTACATTCCAGTGTGGTTCTATTAAGGCCGGAAATGAAAACATGGGAACTCACATAATACTAACATTTACATTCCAGTGTGGTTCTATTAAGGCGAATGAATAAATCAGAATCAATTAAAGAATTAGCAAATTTACATTCCAGTGTGGTTCTATTAAGGCAATCCTGAGCTTATGATAGAGATGTTCTTTTGTATAGATTTACATTCCAGTGTGGTTCTATTAAGGCTCTACCTAGAGAAGTATACAGAGGGTAAGAGTGCTAATTTACATTCCAGTGTGGTTCTATTAAGGCAAACTAGGATAAACACAACCATTACCAAAGAACTATATTTACATTCCAGTGTGGTTCTATTAAGGCGTTTATGTTTCCTGGAAGGGATTACAACCTACCAAGATTTACATTCCAGTGTGGTTCTATTAAGGCTCAAGAAAGTCTAGTAAGGGATTATCCAACAAGTGTAATTTACATTCCAGTGTGGTTCTATTAAGGCTAGACTAGAGAATGTAGGCAAGATTGAAAGTTTTAAATTTACATTCCAGTGTGGTTCTATTAAGGCTAATTCTTTTAATTCTTCTTGGCTCATTTCAGGATAATTTACATTCCAGTGTGGTTCTATTAAGGCCTGACTTCTCCTACCTCTTGTATGCCCTTGTTTGTTATTTACATTCCAGTGTGGTTCTATTAAGGCATAGTAGGCTCGTCATTAATCACTGCAGTAATACCCATTTACATTCCAGTGTGGTTCTATTAAGGCATGTGGTTTTCCATCCCTTGTTATAATAACTCTTATATTTACATTCCAGTGTGGTTCTATTAAGGCTTTCACATTGTACTTTAGAATATCAGCTACTTCTTGATTTACATTCCAGTGTGGTTCTATTAAGGCACTGTCCTCTGCATCTACTGATTTTACTAACTTTATTCTTAAACATTTGTCTATTAATGCTTTAGGATTGAATTATTGTAAATTTAATGTGTTAATTTTACATAATACTGCTGTCTAGTGCAGTTGTTATAACGAATTGTCAATGTTCACTGTTTATTACATCACTATGGGTCGACAGAAATAATTCTAAAAAAAATTAGAAGTCTTATCATCTATTAATCCTAAATATTCCTTTTCTAGCCATCTTTCATTTCTACTTTTAAAAACTAACAAAGAATCTTTATCCTTCCTGATATATTTATCTAATTCTACTTTAAGTTTCATATAATTTAATTCCGTTAAATTCCCCTCAAATACAGATTTTTGTATATGAGTTAAATACTTTTTACAGGTTTTAAATGTATTTCTAGAGACATAAGCTGATTTTTCATCTGTCAAAATATCATACACAAGTATAACATACAATTATATCACCACCAAATTCTAAATCCTGTATATTCTTTTTCACCAATAATATGTTTAATTAATTTATAACACTCTAGCCTTATAAGATATCTGTATGAAACATCCCTACCTAAATCCTTATGAACTATAGTGCTAGCTAACCTTTTGTCATATTCTACTAATATTTTTCTTTTGCCTGCTTCTTTTAAATACAAAAAATTTGATTCTCTTTCAAAATCATCTTCTGTTATCTGGTTTTTGTTTAACATTGAAAATATCATTCTATCTCCAATTAAAGGCTTGAATATTTCTGCGATATCTAGAGATAGAGAAAATCTTTTGGTCCCTGGTTCATGAAGAAAGCTAATTGTAGGATTTAACTGAGTTTTGTATATTTCACTTAAAGTAGTAGTATAGATTAAACTATTGATAAAAGAAATAAGTGTATTTATCATATTATCTGGAGGTCTTTTAATTCTTTTTTCAAACCGGATATCCTGTTTAACTATATCATTCCATGTAGAATAATAAATCCTTCTTATATTGCCTTCTATACCCATTATTTCATTTATAGAATTAGCATTATCAAATTTATCTATTAAAATACTAATACTTTTCATAGGGGTATCTAAATCAATTCCCCTTCCATTATAATATCTAAGGTTTCTATAAATATTATATGAAGCTACTTTTAATATCTCCTTAGCAATAAGTAGCCTTTTTTCAATATCATCATAGGCTTTTGCTTGCTTCACTATCAAATACCCACTTATATTGGACTCCCTAGGACAAAAACTGCCACTATAAAATCCATAATAATTAAAAACATGAAGTGTTATACCTTTTTGAGCTGCAAAGTTTAATAATTTAGTATTTAAGCTGATTTCTCCAAATAAGTATATTTCATCAGTTACTTCTGCTTTTAAATTCTTTGTATCTCCTTCGAAGCTTGTAATGACTATATTATTATCTTTTCTTTTCAAATCTCCATCTTTTAATATATAAAAGGTTTCTCCCAATTCTTCCCTCCTAAATATAGCAAAGTTCATAATAAGCGCATTTTTTACAAAATGACTTGTTTATAGTTGGTGAAGGTAGGTTCATTTTAATAGTGTTTTTTATTTCTTCCAATACCTCCATTAATTCTTCTTCCTCGCATTGAGTTAAGAATATTTCTTCTCTTTTTCTTAACTTTGGGTAATCAAGTATTCCTTTTTCTATATCTACACCTTTACTTCTAAGTACCCAGATATAATATTTCAGTTGCCATTTACTTGCCTCATCTAATTTGTTGGTTTTTTTTACTTCATGTATAACATTCCAGTCTTTTAGGAAATCAATATTAATCGTTTCATCTATTAATATTGATTTCCTTTCTCTTCCATAGGAATTTTCATCTATTAACTTTCCCATTCCTACTAATTCACTATTATGTTCCATATTTACATCGTTTATAAAATACCATAACTTTCTTTTACAAACAAAATAATAGTAAACCATAACTCCAGTTATTTTCTCCACAGTATCACCTTCTAATTTAAGACATCCTATCTTCTACACTAGCTTTTTCTTCATCAATCCCATCAACTTTTATATACTCTATGCCAGCATCACTACTATAGCCGCATTCAAAGATTTCTATAGCTTCATATCTATTAATTCTTTTTTGTTCTAAAAGTTTCTGATTTATCCTATACAATGGTACGCTTAAAGTAAGATCTTCTATTTCGATTCTAGCTTTAATCTTATCCATTTTTAATCTTTTTCTATCTTCTACACTCATAGTGTTTTCGTATTTTGTTTGTAGTGTTTCGATAGCATTATTGATAACTATAATATTTCCATCATAAACTCCTCTTGGAATAACTTCTTTGGTTTCTATATTTCTAAATATTCTTTTTATCTCCGCTTGCGATTTTTCATACGACTCTATTAATTTAACGTACTCTAAAGCATTGGTTAATTTTTTGTAATAATCTGTATCTTTAAGCTTCTCTAAAGTATAGATACTATCAATAAGACTTATTTTTTTATCTTCCTTTATATGACCATCTATACCTTTTAATACATCTTTAGATAAATTAAATATTTCCTCATCTATTACATTTCCAATACCTGATGTTTTTCTATCTCCACCATTGAATACATAACAATTATATCCATCTTCTGTCCAATCTCTATCTCTATAACATCTACCCATTCTTTGAAATAAACCATTTAGATCTGACAGCTCTGTAATCAAAATATCAAAATCAATATCCAAAGAAGCTTCTACTACTTGAGTTGTTACCCAAACACCTTTGCCTATATTGCTTTTCTTGCCAAAATCTATTATATCTCTTTCTTTATCCTTCCTATCCTTCTTAATAAACCCACTGTGAAATAATTTAATTTTCTCTTTTATTCCATCGTCTAATTTTAATTCTCTATATATTCTTTGTGCTTCTTTTACTGTATTACAGATAACCAAAACTTTATTATCTTTGTACTTTTCTTTAATAAAATCTGTATTTAATGTATCATTGATTGACATTAAACTATGCCTTATTCGGTCAGTAGTAAAAACTCTAGGTTCTTTAAATTTTACACCTTCACCTTTCAATAATTCCACAAATATTTTAGGCAATGTAGCTGTAAGCACAGCAAATTTGCCTCCTATTTTGTCTATATAGGATAATCCTATTACTAAATATGCTAATAAATCAGGGGAATACATCTGCACTTCATCAATTACTACCTTCGAATAAGATAGAGTTGCAAGTTTTGATTCAAATCCTCTATATCTATATACGAAGTCAAATATCTGATCTATTGTACATACCGTAAGAGGTAATGATAATTGTTTAGTTTTATTATAGTATTCATCAAAATCTATCTTATCTTTTTTAGTTATATATTCTCTTTTAATATCCGAGTGGAGAAGCCCTACTTTTTCTTCATATTTTTCAACTACTATCTTATTTATTATTCTTTCATACATTGCATTTATCGCTGTCTTAAGAGGAAGAGTAAAGAATCCTTTATTGTTTCCTATCCATAAAAGTCCGGCTTCAGTTTTCCCCATACCCGTTTGAGCCACTACTATAAGATTTTCATCTCTATTTTCAGCCATGTATTCTTGAAGTTCATTCCAGCTGGCATTTGGATCCTTTTTCTTGAAATTTTCTAATAGATTTTGTTCTAGGTTATTAAGTAAAAAGTCATTTTCCCTTTCTACATCGATATATCCACTAGCTGCATAATCCAATCTATTCAGAAGACCTTTTATTTTTATATATTTCAAAAATTGTTTTGAATTATATTTTTCATAAATCCTATCATTTTCAATGAAAAACTGCTCTTCTATATAGTCATTTATGAATTTCTTATCCAATTTTTTGTAATCAAAATTTCTAAATTCATCTGCAATTAACTCTATTTCACTTTCCAACTCAGAATTTGTATATTTTAAATCTCTGTCATGATGGTAGCCTATTGAATGAAATAACACTATTATATCATCTTCTTTATACCCAGCATCTTCTAATTCCTCGAAGTCAATAAACAGGAGACTTAATATCCCATGGGGTATCTCATCATCATGCCTTTTAATATTTCTAACTTTATTTTGAAATTTTCTATTTATTTTCCCTAAATCATGATACAAACAAGCTTTTTCTAATATATCCCAATCTACGCTAAGATCGGGATATATTCTTCTAATTATTCTAAAGTTTTTTAATAAATTATCTGTATGTTCCTGTATGGTTTCTCTGGGATTTGATTTAGCTAAATATTCTTCCATAAACTCACACTCCAATTAGACAGCAAAAACTAAATTATTATCTTCATCAACTGTTATTTCGCTTTTCCTTATAGCAACTAAATTTGTAGCATATAATACTTCTTTTTTATTCCAATTTCTAAAAATCCTTGGTGATTTTTTACTTCCATAATTAGTTAAAGTATAGTCTTTGTTTATTCTATATCTTGTACCCGATGTAGGTATTCCACTTTCTCTATTTTTAGACTCTATCGACTTATCTTCTATTAATTCAATTGGAATATATGCACTGTATTTTTCATTACCCTTTAGAGATTTACTAACCTCTTGCTTAAAAATACCCACTACTTTTACTTCTTCAATCTTAACTAAATCTTCTCTTCTTCCTAATGAAGGGTATTCTCTTGGAAAAAGAAAAGCTCTTTCTATCTCTTCTAATAAATTCTGATCTTTTGGTATAACATGAATTAACAACTCAACATCAGTTAGTAGCTCTGCAGTAGACACTCCTCTGCTTACTCCGTATTTTCCTACTTCCAATTGGTGCCGACTTTTATCATAGGGCATCCCATTTTTAAACTCATACCTAGTATATAGGTCATTTACTTTTGAATGGTATTTCCCTTGAACACTTATTTTCATGTCTTTGTACTCCTTATAGTCGCAAAGATAATGTACCAATCCTATTACAGTTGAGTATGGTGGTAGTGGGTATGTTTCTTTAAGCTGAAAACTAGTAGGTTTTTTGTAGTTAACCATGTTTTGATATAGTTTTAATCTCAAAGCTTTTTTATTATTTTCCATAATAATCTTCCACGCGTCTTTTCAATTCGCTAAAAAATTCAGGCATAGTTTTTGCATCAAGTTTTTCTTTTATTTCATTATCATTATCAAATTTCCCTTCAATAAGACCACACATAGTATCTTTTTTTATTGAATCAAACATAACCCCTTGAATTTGATTAATTAAAATTCTATTATCTTCCACATCTAATACGTTTTCAAATATAGGATTTTTTATATCATAGACTCCTCCGATTATAAATAGTGGCTTTAAATCTTCCCGTCTTCCTCTAATATCCCTGTATAAAAATGCTATTGTATCTAAAAGTTTGTTAACTCTTCTAGCTCTTTCTTTGTTTTCTAATTCTATAGAATAAACTTCATCTGAGCCTATTTGATCTAAATCCATCACTATGGTATACCTATAGTATGATCTGTGAATTTCTGCCTGTGCAATATTCATATTTTCATCTATTCTATCTGCCAACCCTTTATTAGTTAGGAAATCAAGATCTCCTTTAAATGTTTCTAAAGATATTGCATTTGAGACTCTGACTTTTGCAGATCTTTTCTTTCCTCCTGTGCTCTTTAAGGTCTTTAAGTATCCAAAGAAATCTATTTCTGGATAATCTTTAATAGTTGCATCTTCTGAAAACTGTATTACCTTTTTATCTCCACTTCCTTCTGCTTTAACTGGAGCTATCTCCTCGCCCAATTGCTCACGTATGTTATATGAAATAGCCTGTCTTGATATATAGGTGTATTGCTCACCTTTTCCCCGGGATAGTTTCTTTAAAGAAGCTACATTGCCTATACCTTCACCATAATTAGCACTTTCAGCTTCAAATATCATAGATATTGCTAGTCCTTTTGCTTGTAATTTATTCATCTTTTTGCCCTCCTTTTTTATTCACTTGCCTTTCCTTCTATAAGTCCTGCTACAAATGCATATCCTATTGTCTTAAATTGTTCTTCATCTTTTAAACTATCTACAATTACTTTTGGAACAGATTCTTTTGTATATAAATAGCAGTTTAATACAGTATCCATAAAGCTATTTATATTATTAGTCTTTAGTGAATTTAAAAGTCTATAGGATATTCCAGTTAACTTGTCTACAGAACCTTTATCTTTATACTGTTTCCTCAAGAAAAATCCGGCGTTATTTCCTAGTTTTACTATATCTTTGTCTGACTCTTTCATATAGCCTACCTCCTTTAAAAATCTTATATTAATATCCAATATTTTTAATATATGATAGCTATTATAATAGCTATCCTTTGGCTGGGATAATTTATAATGTAGTAACTTCTGTGCTAGCGTAAACATATTTTGATTGTTTAATAATCTATCTATAACTAACTCGTATACATTAAAGTATGTGTTTATTTCTTTAAAACCACAATCAAGAAGATTATTTAAATCTTCTTTAGAATACCGTATAATTCTTAATGCATTACGCGATAAAAGATTGAACTTATAAGTATTATCTTCGCACCTTATAAGTTGAATATCTACCAATTCATATCTTATAATCTCATTATCTCTTTCATTTATAGCTTTTACTAATGATTTATATGTTAAGCTCTGTCCTTTCCTGTATTGTTCTAATACATCTATCCTAAACCTTTCATTAATATTAATAGCTTGTTCTATACTATTTGTTATATTTATATACATACCTTTTCCGTATATTGTAGTAAATCCTGCTGGAATACAAAAATATACCAACTTGCATATTGGACAAATTTCTATATCATTGTTAAAGTCCCAGACATGAGAAGTTTTTCTAGATGTGTCAAAATAAATATTATTTAAAAAACTTAAACCTGTGTTTATTTTTTTCACTCTATTTTCACACGTAAAACATTTGATTTTATATTTTTCAGTATCTTCTTGTATATATCTTAATACTATGTTTGATGATTCTTTTATTTTTAGCATATTTGTATTAATATACTTATCTATAACAGCATTGGGACTTTTGCTATTTCTTACTCTTTGGTCATAGTAACCTGTAGTTTCTTTTTCTAATATATACTCTTTTTTGCTATTAATCTCTGTCAATATTTCCTTTAGAAATTCTACTGTAGGTTGATTTAACTTGGCCATTTCAACATTATCTTTTATTTCTTTATACGCAGAGTTTTTTAACTTTTCTTTTATATATTTTAATTCTTTTTCATGTTTTTTTGTATCAATATCAATTTCATTCTTATTGATTAGATACTCAATGTTTTCACTTAATCTAGAATATACTGTTGTGTTTTTATATTTCTCGCGGAAGTAACTAAAATATTTTTTTTCAAAATCTACAAGAAACTCAGATTCAAATTCTACATAATTTTCATAAAATATCACACTATCTCCTGAATTTTTCAATATATTGCACAGCCCAACTATACCTGCATTTTTCATCCAATCTTCCATGTATAATTGTATTTTCTCCCCCACTTACTCACCTCCTAAACTAAATCTAACATCCCAAAACCTTGTGATCTTCTGCTACCTATTCCGCTTTTATATAGGTAATCCAAAATATATGGCTTAGCCTTTATATTTAATTTAGCAATATTTGATAGGACTTCAATTCCGTAATGTTTAATTTTTACTTCTTTATTGCTTAATACTTGAATTTCAACTTCATCAATATCAAACTTTCTCGCTTCTCCAAATTCATCTAATAATTGATGCTTTAGATTAGAATTGAAAATTTCTTTTCCTTTTTCTTCATTTAAAGAATAGTACCAAGTTTCCTCATTATTCCCTGAATGATCCCTAACAACTATTGGTGATAAAACCCTTAAATCTAAATAATTCTCCGTAATTGTTTTTTCCTTTATCATATTGATTTTATTTACAGTTAGAGATACACCTTTAATTTCATAGGGCTTTCTTTTGCATTGTAAAATACTGTTGTAAAAATAAATTGAGTCTTCCATACTACTAGTTGAGAAATTTAAAACAATCTTTTTCTCTGGAATAATTATTTCTTCTCTCTCAAATTTGCAATTTCCCATGTATAAAGAAAATGTAAATGATTTAATTTTATTTTCTTTATCATCATATAAAGATTTATAATAGTCTTTATCATATTCTTCATAGCAGTGTTTTAAAAAGGATATAATCAATCTATTTTTATCTTTTGGTATCTTTTCATTGTCAAGTAACAGTTCTACACTGAATCTCATTCTCTCACCTCCCCTAAAATCTCCAATGCCCTTTCATACTTCTCAACTCTAGCCAAATCGCTCTCCGTTGGCTCATCTATTCTTTTTAAATCCATATTGTGTTTTAGATCTTCAATTTTTATTTTTCTTGCTAATGGATTCTTTTTTACTCTTTTTATATATTCAAAGTAGTCTTCTTCTGGTTTTTTTGTTATTGCATCTATTGCTTCTGTAATCTCATGTGGAAATCCTTCTTCTATTAGATCCTCTAGGCTTAACTTTGTATCTTCAATAACATCATGTAGTAGGGCAACTATTATTTCTTTATTTGTTTTCATTTTAGTTGCAACATATATAGGATGCGTTGCATAGGGTTTACCTGCCTTATCGTATTGACCTCTATGGGCGGCGTTATAAGATATATCAATTGCTTTTCCTACTAGCATAAATACCCCTCCGAGTTTTGCTTTATTAATAACATTCTACCATAAACCTTTGTTATAACAAAGTTAATCACCGCACTATTCTT
>CAZRXS010000012.1:0-32876 GCA_964604145.1 uncultured Gudongella sp.
TCTGCAAATGCTACACTCATTGTACCAAATACCATTACTACTGCCATTAAAAGTACTAATTTCTTTTTCATTTAATCTCTCCTCCTTTTCCTTTCTATATTTAATTATAGATTAAAGATGTGATTAAATTATGATGGAGATATGTTTATTTTGTTATTCTTTTTTTGGAATGAGAATAAAGAAACTAGTTCTCTTATTAGGCTCACTATTTACTCCAAATTCAAAATCATGTGCTATAAGGATGTTTTTAACGATTGAAAGACCAATTCCTGAGTTTATTGTACTATCTTTGTTTTTCTCTCCCTTATAAAACCTATCCCATATATACTTAAGCTCCTCAGAGTTCATCCCTATTCCATTATCATTAATTTCAATTCGTATTTTCTTATCCTTTTCATAAACTCTTAAATCTACTTTACCACCTGATTCTGTAAAGTTAATCGCATTTGCTATTAAATTATCTAAAACTTGTTGTAATCTTATTGGATCTGCGTTTATATAAACAATTGAATCTTCTAGGATTAGAGAGAATTCAATTTCTTTTTCTAATGCTCTAATTTTATATTTTTCAAATAGAGCATTTATAAGCAAAGCTAAATCAAAATCTTCTCTTTTTAATTCTATATATCCTGATTGAAATTGAGATGAATCTAAAATCTCGTTAACCATTTCACTTAATCTATCAGATTCTTCAATTATAATATTTAAATCTTCATTTATCTTTTCTGGATTATCTGCATGTATATCTCGAATCATTTCTGCGTAGCCTTTTATTAATCCTAACGGTGTTCTTAAATCATGGGACACATTGGAAATCAGTTCTTTTCTCAGTAACTCTACTCTGTTTAGTTTTTCTGCCATTTCATTAAAGTTCTGTGATAACTCCCCAATTTCATCCCTACTAGTAATCTCTACTCTTTCTCCCATATTCCCAACTGCTATTTGATTTACAGCATGATTTAATTTTTCTATTGGTTTTAAAAACACTCTCGCAATAAAGGCACCAATACTAATAGTAACAATCAGTAAAACAATAGATATATAAAGCAATTGAGTTTTCATAATATCAATAGTTTTATTGATGGGTTCTAACAAAACACTCAATGTTATAATTGCATCCTGGTCTCCTATGACCATTGAATATGCTAGCATTTCAATATTATTGTTTCCTTGTTTAATTGTTGTTATGGCTTCTCCATTTGATAATATTCTTTTTAGGTATGCTTGAGAAATAACACGACGATTATTCATATGACCTCTTCCCATCATCATTGATTGAGAGGTGAAAACTAGTTCTCCTTTTATTGTACTTATCTGAGAATTTATATTTTTCTCAATTAAGATTTCATCAAGATAGTTTTCTAAAGCTTCGGCATCACCAGATTTGTAGATAAGATCTATTTCAGATGCAGAATTTTGTAAAATCTCTATTCTGCTTTTTAAATATATATCTTCTAAAAAATATGAGTTATATATCCAAATACTAGCTAAAGTAAGTGCTATAACTACAGTTATTAATAAGATTAACTTGTGGGATATTTTTCGCATATTATCTATCTCCGCTCTTCATATTTGTAGCCTATTCCCCATACCGTTTTAATTAAATCCTTATAGGGGCTTATACTTTCTCTAAGCATTTTTATATGCTGATCTACGGTTCTATCATCACCATAAAAATCAATCCCCCATACACCATCTAAAATTTGTTGTCTATTTAATGCTCTATTTTTATTCTCTACAAGATAAACTAATAGATCGTATTCCTTAGGAGTTAATTTTATATTTTCTTTATCTACATATACACTCCGACCAGAGAAATCAATCTCCAGGCCAAGGTGGGTATAATTATCTGCCTCTTCTTTTAATTTCCCACGTTTTAATATCGCTTTTAATCTTGCCATAAGCTCTTTTGGGCTAAATGGTTTTACTAGATAATCATCTGCTCCTAGTTCAAAGCCATATAATTTATCATATTCTTCGCCCTTCGCAGTAAGCATAATAACTGGAATTGATGATGTTTTCCTTAATTCTTTTAATACGCTCCACCCATCTCTTATTGGCATCATTACATCAAGTAAAACCGCATCGTATTCTTTTATTCTTAAATATTCTAGTGCCATCTCTCCATTGTCCGCCTCATCATAATCAAAGCCTTCTATCTTAAGATATTCTTTTATAAGATTACGCATCTTTGCTTGATCATCTACTATTAATATATTCATCTATAAATTCCCCTTGCTTTATTGACATCTATATAATGTATACCCTTTTATAATTATATATCTTTTTTGTGATAGAAATGTGATATATTACATTAAAGAAAAAATCCTTGTTTCCAAGGACTTTTTCTTTTACTTAATTATTTCAAGCTTACCCTTTAATAGGCTATAGAGTACAACTGCTACTCCTGCACCAAATAAGCCTTGACCAATGTTTGCTGGGAAGTTTACCAAAGCTGCTTTTGCCCCATACATAAATATTTCTGCACCATAATAGCCAATTGCCATTACTATACCACCAACTGCTGCTGGAAGTATTGGAAATTTCTTTCCCCAGCCTTTTTCCAACAAATAACCCGCCACAAAACCTTCTAATCCTTTAGCAATAAATGTAATTGGAGCATAAACTCCCCATCCAAGGAGCACATCTGCTAGTGCAGAACCTATACCACCGACTAAAAATCCAGCTTTTTTACCAAACATAAAGGCGGTTAAAAATATTACCATATCTCCCAAGTTAAGATATCCTGTCCTCGCAGGCGTTGGTATCTGAACAATAACTGTCATTACAACCGTTAGCGCCATTAAAATCCCATATGTTACTAATCTTTTTGTGTTATTCATTATAGCTACCTCCTTATACTGTACCGTTACACTATGCTAGCTTTTTGCTACTGTATCTATTATCATAGTAACACTTTCTATTAAGATTTACAATACCCTTTTTATTGTATATAATCTAATTATCATTAGGAGGTATTGAAAATGTCTGATTATATAAAGGGAGTTATTTTGGCTCTTATATCTGCTTTAGGATTTGGTTTTTTGCCAATCTTTATAGTATTTGCATATAAAGGTGGAGTAAATGCACAAACTATGCTTTTAATTAGATTCTCCATTGCATCTACTATAATGTTTGCATATATTTATTATAAGTATGGAACTATAAAAGTAACTAAGAAAGCGCTGTTTTCATTATTTCTTTTAGGTATATTTGGTTATACAGTTCAATCTAGATTGTATTTTACTGCAGTTCAGTATATTACTCCTTCAATGGCGACTATGTTTTTATATACTTACCCTATTTTAGTAGGACTGCTCTCATTTTTAATAGATAAAGAAAGACCTACACTAAAATTATTTATAGCTACTGTAATATCTGTAGTCGGTCTTATTTTAATACTTGGCTCATCTCTTGGAGAAGTCAATATTACAGGGGTACTCTTAGCTTCTGGATCTGCTGTTGTATATTCGGTATACATCGTTTCTAGTAATAGGGTAATTAAAAAAACGCCAGCTTTATTGACCAGCGCTTATATTGCACTTTTTTCTGCATTGGGTAGTTTTATCTTGGGATTATTTTCTGGAGGGTTCGATTTTTCATTTAGAGCTAGTGGTTGGATAGCTACTGTGGGAATAGCTCTTGTGTCAACTGTTCTAGCTATGATAACATTTTTTAAATCTATGGAATACATAGGTCCTACAAAAACTTCTATAATTAGCTTAACAGAAGTTTTGTTTACTGTAGTCTTATCTGCTATTATACTTTATCAATTCTTAACTCCATTCCAAATGATTGGAGGAGCATGTGTGCTATTAGGTGCTTATCTTGTAGCTAAAGCATAAAATTATAGCCAACCTTTTTTTCTTAAAAATCGTATCATAAAAAATGTTATCAAGATACTTGTCACCCAAAATCCTAAATAACTATACTTCCAAGCAAGTTCTGGAAAATATACAAAGTTCATTCCGTATACCCCTGATAAAAATGTTAGGGGTATAAATATTGTTGAAAATATGGTCAAAATCTTCATAACTTCATTTGTTTTTGAACCTATGCTGGAGAGATAAGTATCTAGCATTCCAGAACAAATATCTCTATATGTTTCTGCAATATCAATCATCTGAATTACATGGTCGTATATATCCCTAAAATACAATAGGATTTTTTTATCAATAGCCTCAAATTCCCCTCTGGTTAATGCGCTTACAAGATTTCTCGTAGGCCATAGGACAGTTCTTAAAAATATTAACTCCCGTTTTATAAAGTAAATCTTATTTAAAACGGACTTTTCAGGCTTATCTAGGAGTTCATCTTCAACCTTATCAATCTCTTCACCCATTTTTTCAAGTATAATAAAGTAATCATCTACTATTGAATCAATTAATAAATAATATAATTCTTCTCCTGCGCTCTTTCTTACACCTTTAGATTCCTCGAGCCTTTTATGTGTATTATGAAAGGTATCAGTATCGTGTTCTTGTATTGAAATCACTAAATTACCCATTAGTATAATGCTTATTTGCTCAGTCTCCAAGTTATTTTTATCATTAAAGTATATGTCTTTTAAAATTGTAAATATATAACCTTCATATTCCTCAACTTTTGGAATTTGATTTGTATTTAATATATCCTCTTGTACCAAGGGATGAATATTAAACATTCCACCCAGTTTTTTTATAGTCTCTGTTTTAGATAAGCCTATTATATCCAGCCATACAACCTTTCTATCAGGAGACTCTTTTAATTCATCTAAATCTCTAATTTCTTTTCTTTCAAGATTTTCCTTATCGTATATTGTTAAGACTAACTTCTGTGTCTTTTTCTCATCTAAACTATTTCCTATTTCCATAATCTATCCCCCAGAAAATGATTACTATAATTCTAGTATAAACTAGTATATCTTTTATTTACCCTAAAATCACGAAAAAAATAGATAGAAAATTTCTATCTATTTTTTAGCCTATCTATTTTAACGAAGTACAAGCTCTTTGGCTCTTTTTTCTGCTTTTTGTTTTTTTATCTCTACACTTAATTCTAATCTTTCTGTTCTTATTAGCATATATGCTGCAATACTAGCTAATAAATCAGAAATTGGATATGCAATCCAAACTCCCATAGCTCCCATCTCAAAAACTTTTACCAACACTATGGATACAGGAATCATAATGCCAAGTTGCCTTAAAAGTGCAATTAATATTGAGGTCTTTGCTCGGCCCCTAGCTTGAAAATAGAATATTGATACATAGTAAATACTAATTACTGGAAAGATTGAAATCATTATTCTAAATGCCTTTGTCGCTTCAACAATTATAGTCTGTTCATTTATAAATATTCCTATCAGATTTGGAGTGTATACCATTGCACCTATCCAAAGCACCGATGTAGTTAATGTAGCATAAAGGATTGCTTTTTTCATTAACACTCCTAATCTTTTGTAATTTTTCGCCCCAAAGTTATATGCAACAATTGGTTGCATTGCTGCTGCCATCCCAAACATGGTTATAAAGAGGAACATATATAACTTTGATACAACCCCAAGTACAATTAAGCCTTGGTCTCCTGCTGTTGATGTTAGTAGTCCACTTATAACTCCCATTAGGATTCCATCTTCTGCTTCTATAACAAATGCTGATATTCCTACCATCACTATAGGCATTAGAAATTTTGGATCCAGTTTATATTTTAAAGCTATTCCATAATTCTTTCTCATCTTAGTAAATTGATATAATGCATATAAAAATGCTATTGCTTGGGAAGAAGCTGTTGCAATTGCCGCTCCCGCAACACCCATGCCCATTTCTTTAACTAATATATAGTCTAGTATAATATTAATCACTGCACCAATACTTGTAGTTATGATTGATATTTTTGTATTTCCAAGCGCTATTAAATTATGTGATATAAAAACTGTCATACTTAAAAAAACAGTTCCAAAAATTATTATTCCTAAATAAGTCGATGCTAAAGCGCTTATGTCAATCCCTGCACCCATTATAGATATAATCTGTTCTCTAAAAAAGAATATCAGGATAGCTATCGGTATCATCACAGTTAAAACAAGTGAGAATCCTGTTTGAAGCACAGCTTTTGCTTTCTCTGTATTTTTATCACCGTTGTGTCTAGAAAATGCAGTTGCAGTTCCTACTGCCATCATAATACTTAGAGCTGTTAATATCCTTTGTAGTGGAAATACTGATATCAAAGCACCTATCCCTAAGCCTCCTACTTCTTGGCCTACAAAATATGTATCCACCATGCTATAAAGCTCTCCTACAAGCATTGATAAAATTACAGGTATTGAATACTTAAATAGGAGTTTGCTTACTTTTTCTATACCAAATTCTTTGTTGCCCATAATAAAACCTCCAGTTGATATACTTATCTTATCACTCTGGAGATTTTAAGCTATCCACACGCTTTGGGGATATTCTATACTAAATCTAGGTATTCTTATTTCTTGTTTTTTACAAAAACCTAAAATAGTACATTTTATTTAGGTGTTTTGTCCATAATTTAATGTATAAAGTATGCACCCACTGGGTTTTATATTGACAAGAAGGTTGAAAACAGAAGATTTCTCGCCAAAGTAAAAGCTTATATTTGGATGTACATAATTATCCAACAGAGTCCATTGTTCTTCTGATAATCTATCTGGACTTCCTAAAAACAACCATTTATCATAAACCGAACCAAAACTCTTATTTAAATCGTATTTGGTAATCTGAAAGTCTCTTTCCATATTAAAGAGGTTTAAAGACATCCTTTTTTCTTTTAATCCAGTCTGTGAACTTTCTCCAAATATATGATCATCTAATACTCTAGCTGGGTTATATAAAAGGATTTGATATCCTTTTTCAGACCGAGTGATGATATATCCTTCTTCATTATAAATTATTTCATCACCTAATAATGAAAGAAACTTATAAGCATAAAAGGATGGTTTATTTAGATAATTCACCGTAAACATTCCCTTTCCTCCAAAAAAAGTTTCATTATCCAGTGTAGTTTCCTTGTCTATTTCATCCATCATGCTTAATACAAGTCTCTTATCCTTGTTGGTGTAGTTATAAATAATATATGATGCAATATCTAGTCTATCATAGTTATGATGAAGCTCTATATTTGGAAATACTACAGCTTCATTTGATAGATCGTAATCAAGCCAACTTTCAACATTTTCGAAATTTCTTGAGAAGTAATTAATAAAATCATCAATAATATAGCGCTCAATACCCCTTGTTGAAATCACTGGAAATAGCTTCTGGTCTATTATAAATTCTATAATATTTTCAACTCTTGTCCAGTTTATAAATCTCTTGTTTTTGCCCTTGTATATATCCATATTGTCTGAGAAAAGATTGTTTATAAGTCCATATTTAAAAGCTATTTCTGATTGTATCTCTTTTAAAACTCTCCTGTTTTCCTCTTCTAAAAGTAAAGATATATCTCCTAAGTCTAACACTTTTGGCTTGTTGAATTCACCAATAGAATCTGTGTTCAAATCTATGTCTAGTTTTGTTATCTTATTATCATAATTAAATCTTTCATAATCTAATAAATAGTTTTGTAGATATGGTATGGCTTCTTTGATATCTAAGTATTCAATTTTTTTCATTTTTTCTAGTTGCTTTTCTGATACCTTATGTCTTTTTCTATACTGTACGGGTGTAGATTTATAATGAATCTTAAAGTGCTTATTATAATACCTTACATGAGAGAATCCAACATCTTCAGCAATTTCCCCTATAGACTTATCTGTATCAAGGAGCAGTTTTGTAGATTCCTCAACTCGAATTTGATTTAAGTATTCATTAAAACTATGTCCAAATACTTCCTTGATCTTATATGAAAGATATTGTGAGCTTAAAAACTCTTGCTTTGCAATATCTTGAAGGCTCACCTTGTTCATATAATTATTGCTTAAATACTTCATTATCCTATGGTACCTTTCAAGTTGTATATCATCCTCACGGAGACTCTCTTCCTCATAGAATAAGTAGTGAAACTGGTTGAGTAGGTGATACATCATCTCCAATAGAGTATCCTCAATTTGATCTTCATAGTCATCTAATTTAGATACCGCTTCGTAAAGAAGAATTGAAATAAAACTCCTCAGTTTATGATACTTTTCATCTTCTTGGATATTATCCTCAGAAGAATTTGTATAAAAAAATGTATCCCTTGCATCATCGTAATACCTTTCAAAAAAACCAGGATCTATTTGGATTAGCAATACTAAATTTTCTTCTTCTGACTCCATTCTATATACTTCATTTGGATTTATAATTTCTAATTCTCTTTCATTTAAGTTATAGATTTCAGATTCAACACCTAAAACTACAGAACCTTTAAGCACAAAAAGGACCTCTATAGCATCCTGCCAATGAAGAGGATACTCTTTAATTGAGGTTAAAAATATATTTATGGGCAAATCTTTAAGATATTCCACATATTCTTTTCTCATAATAACCCTTCTTTTCAATTATGATTTGTGAATTAGTTTTTAAGCGCCTCGTTACACTCGGAATGACAGAAAAATCCTGTCATCCAGAGCGTAGCGAAGGATCTTTCATTTAATCCTTATATCTTTCAATTGTGATTTGTGAATTGTGAATTGCACTTCAATTGTGATTTGTGAATTGTGAATTGTGAATTGATTTATTCTTTAAGCGGATGCTTCTTTGGCCTTAAAAAAGAAAACTTTGTCTCTGCTGCTAGAACTGAAATAAATATAGCCAAACAGCCAATAATAAATTTAGCTGTTATATCTTCTCCAAGTATTATTATACCCATTATGCTGCCAAACACTGCTTCAAGACTTAATATTATAGCTGTATGGGTTGAGCTAGTATACTTTTGTGCAATATTTTGTACTAAAAATGCTATCATGGTACTAAATACAGCTAATAAGAGTATGGGGGTAACAGCAGCTGAATTTATTTGCGTTAGTCTAGGTTCAAATGGAATCGCTAGGGCAAATGATGATACTGTTGCAATTGCAAACTGTGCAAATGTTAAAACATAGGTATCCACATCTTTAGCAAAAAAACCAACTGCAACTATTTGAAGGGCATATCCTATGGCCGAAAGAAAAGTTAAAAACTCCCCATAACCTACTCTTAGATTTGTATCTAAGCTTAGAATTCCAATCCCTATAAAACAAAGAATAGCCCCAAAAAATTCATAAGGCCCAGGTCTTGACTTTGTCAACATCCAGTAAAAAAATGGCACCATTACTACATTAGTTGCAGTAATAAAAGCCTGAACTCCAACTGTGGTATATTGCAGTCCTACTGTTTGTACTGCAAATGCAAAGAACATAAAAAATCCCACTATCATTCCCGCTTTTATATCTTTCCATTTCGCTTTTCTAATCCTATTAAAAAATATAATCCCGAATCCTATTGATGCCACTAAAAATCTAAACCCTAATATGTAAAATGGAGTCATATGATCAAGTGCATTTTTAGTAAATATATAACCTGCTCCCCAAATAATTGCAACAATAAACAAGGATAAATCTGCATATAGTGTCTTTTTGTCTTTCATTTCTTCACCTCTTGTAATCAATTATAACTTAGTGTGGCTTTTTAAACAATCATAAGCACATTTGAAATAATAATATAAATGTCTTGCCTTTTTTTTATTTTAATTGTAAAGTAATGATGACAATTAAAGTTGACAATAGGAGGGCTTATGGGATTATCAGTTAAAGATTTATCTAGAATATCTATTTTTGCTGCCTTAACTGCAGTAGGGGCTTTTTTGAGTATTCCAATTGGCCCGGTTCCAATAACACTGCAATCTATGTTTGTTTTGTTGGCTGGCTTTGTTTTAGGTGTTAAGGGGGCTATTTTATCTCAAGTTATTTATTTGCTTATAGGATTGATAGGACTACCAGTGTTTTCTAATTTTACTGGGGGAATACAAAGTATACTTTTACCTAGCTTTGGCTTTTTGTTAGGATTTTTACCTGTAGCTGGTATTTCTGGCCTTGCATATAAGAAAGCCAACACTATAGTTGGCTTTCTTATTTATGGTTTATTTGCAACTGTTCTACTTTATATTATTGGACTAAGCTACATGATCTTTATATTAAATTTCATTATGAAAAGTGGACTTCCCTTTTCTACCATATTTAAAATTGGCCTTTTAGCTTTTGTACCAGGCGATTTACTAAAACTATTCACAGCAAGCTTTATTGGTTTAAGGTTAAAAAAAGTAAATTTTTTTTAAACTATCTTTTTAAACCTTGTAATTCGTCTTTTGCTGCCAAAGAGACTTTGTATATTCTATCTGCAATTCTTTCAAAATTACTAACTATATCTAAGAATACAACTCCAGACTCTACACTACAGCTGCCTTGTTCTAATCTAGCTATATGGTTAGCTGAAAACTCTATATGAAGTGCATCAACCTTATCTTCCATCTCTATAGTATCTGAAACATCTTTACTCTCTGACTTAAGCAGCGATATCAATTTTATATGCATTTCATCTATAATATCAGTGAGTTGCTTTAATTCTGCAATAGCAGTATCAGAAAATACTAAGTTTTTCTCTATTTTTGTCTCTATTAGTTTTAGTATATCTATGGTATGGTCTCCGGTTCTTTCTACATTGTTAATAGAATTAATCACAGCAGGAACCATAATTGATTCTCTATCAGAAAGAATTCCTTTTCCTAAATCAACCATATAAGTAGTTATATCCTTTTGGAGTTGATTTACTATCTCCTCTTCTCCATAGACCTTCTCCAACAAATCCTCGTCATTTTGAAATAATCCTTCCATTGTCGTCTTAACCATATCTTGTGTAATCTCTACCCCACGAACTAACTCTGCTAAAGAAGCTTTAAATGCAGCTGCCGGCGTTTCTAATAAAAGCTTATCTAAATAAATAGCGCCCATCTGATATATTGGCTCTTTTCCTTTAATAAAGGTCTCTAAGAATTTAACAAAATATTTATTTATTGAAAGAAATAGAATTGCAAATAATGAGTTAAATAAAGTATGTGAATTTGCTATTTGTGTTTCTAATCCTGCATTAGGAGCTGTATATGCTGAAACTATTACGACTAGATCGACAAAAAACGGTAAAACTATTAAAATTATTATAACCCCTGTAACATTAAAAATTGTATGAGCCCAAGCAGTTCTTCTCGCATTAATATTTCCTTTTAAACTAGCAAGTTGTGCAGTAATTGTAGTTCCAATATTATCTCCTAGTAAAATTAATATTGCAGTTTGAAGATCTATAAGGCCTGCTTGTCCTAATATCATTACAAGTCCTACAGTAGCTGCACTACTATGTACCATCGCAGTAGCAAACATTCCCATAAATATTCCTATCAATGGATTGCTGGCATAAAACTCAAAGAAATACTTAAGAGTTTCATTTTCTTTCATATATGGAATTCCTGAATTTAATATTCCCAGACCTAAAAACATAAGCCCAAAGCCCATTAAAGCTTCCCCGGCATGTTTAATTCCCTTTCTTTTTGAGAATATTGTAATTGTAAAACCTATACCTATTACTGGAAGAGCTACTTCTGTTAATTTAAAGTTAAAGCTAAGTGCCATTAACTGTGCAGTTATCGTAGTGCCAATATTTGCACCATAGATAATTCCTATAGCTTGTGGTAATTTCATCAACCCAGCATTAACAAAACCAACAGTTAAAACTGTAATAGCTGTACTACTTTGAACTAAAGCAGTTAAAAAAACTCCACTTAAAAATGAGCTAATCACATTATTTGTAAAAAATGAAATCATTTTTTTAATCAGGTTCCCAGAAGCTTTTTGAAGCCCAGTACCCATTTTATCTACACCATACATCAAAAGTGCAGTACCACCAATAAGTCCAAAAATCAGTTCTTTCATAAATCCCCCTATGTATAATCCGCTTAAAATTTAATTTTTAAACGATTCTGTTGCATTTATTATATCACTAATTCCCTATAAAAAATCACTATAAATTAACAAATTTATTTTTATACAGAGCAAAAAAAAAGAAGGACAAGGTACCTGTCCCCTTGTCCACTATATATACCCTTGTTCTCCTCTTATTGATATTTCACCTGAGAATAGATTTTCTACTCCTGTTTCAAATTCTACAAGGAGTTCACCTTTTTTATTTATTTCTATTGCCCTTCCTTGTCTCTTATCTTCTCCTTGATGCACAACTATTTCTTTTCCAATAACAGCTGAGTTATCTATGCATATCTGGATCGCTCGCTCTATTTCTCCTGTTTGGAGGAACTCTTTGTAAAGTTCATCAATTCTTGTAAAGAGTCTTACAAACAATTCCCTTCTATCTATATCTTCACCTTTTATGATTCTTAACGATGTTGCTTTTTCTTTTAATTCTTCGGGTATTTGATCTAGGTCTATATTTACATTTATGCCTATCCCTAGAACGATGTAGTTGATTGTCCCTAGTTCAGAATTCATTTCAGTTAGCACTCCAGCTACTTTTTTACCATTTATTACTATATCATTTGGCCATTTTATTTCTGATTTAATACCAATATCTAAAAGAGCAAGATTTATTGCTGCAGCCCCTAGTAAGGTCAGTCTTGCGATATTTGCTGGATTGGTTTTTGGCTTTAAAATAACAGACATATATAGGCCTTTGTTTTTGGGAGAGGTCCATTTTCTACCTAATCTCCCTTTGCCAGCAGTTTGCTCATCAGCTACTACTAATGCCCCTTCATTTATTTGCAAAGCTATCTCTTTTGCTTTAGTATTTGTAGATTCTAAACTATCATAATAAAAAATCTCTTTACCTATTATGCTTGTTTTTAAATCTTTTTGTATCTGTTTATAATTAATATTATCTGGAATAGAAACTAGCATATAACCTTTCTTTGTGCGTGATTCAATCTCATAACCTTCTTCTCTTAGTGATTTAACATACTTCCAAATTGCAGTCCTAGATAAGCCATATTCATTTGAAATTACTTCTCCTGAAACAAATCCTTTTTCTAGATAAAGCCTTTCTATTATTTTATCTTTCATGGCTCTTCTCCTTAGGTATTAAAATAGGGTCCTTTCGAACCCTTATCTACACTATTTCCTTTAGTTTTCCAATGATCTTATATTCTGTTGTCTTTAAATCTTCTATATTTGCTTTTCCAAGTAACATCATCACAATCTTTAGTTTATAGAAAAGACTATCTAGATATTCTTTGGCATTTGCATAACCCCCGTGAACTAGATATGCCAATAACTCACCACTTATCGCTGCTATATTTGCTCCTAATACTATTGATTTTACAACATCCATACTTGTTCTTATTCCACCACTTGATATAAGCTTCATATCTTTGGGTAGCCTTCTACATTGGATTAAAGCAGCTGCTGTTGGAATTCCCCAAGAATAGAGTTCAGAAAAATCCATCTCCTGGTTTCTAAGATTTTCTATTTCAATAAAATTTGTCCCCCCATATCCAGAAACATCTATGCATCTAACGCCTGCCTTATATAATCTATTTCCAACTTCATTTGATATTCCAAATCCTACTTCCTTGACAATAAGGGGTTTTTCTATCTCTTTAGCTATTTTTTCAATATTATCTAGTATCCCTCTAAAATCTCTGTCTCCTTCTTCCATAACTATCTCTTGTGCCATATTAAGATGGATTTGAAGAGCATCTGCATGGATTATTTCCATAGCTTGTTTTACATCATCTGGGCTTGCAGTCCCGCTTAAATTAGAAATAACTATTCCATCAGGTCCAACTATTTCTCTTACAAGCTTAAAGGATTCACAGCAATTTTCATCTTCTAAGGCAATTGTTTGTGAACCTACCGCCATTGGTATATTAAATTCTAAAGCAAGCTCGGCAAGATTCCTATTAATCTCTGATGAAAATTCAGTTCCACCAGTCATAGCATTTATTAAAACTGGAAAACTTATTTTCTTGCCTAAAAAGCTACTGCTTACATCAATATCTTCAAAATTTAAATTAGGCAGTGCATTATGAGACAAAATAACATCACCCATTAGGGTGTCTCCTCTAAAAGAAGTCTTTAAATAGTTTTCTATATGCTCTTTCTTTCTTATCCTTCTCATCAAAACACCTCTTTATCTTATTCTTTGCGGAATATAGCTATTCCGCTAAGTAGTCAGGGAACATATCTTTTATAAGCTCATCCATTTCTGCATTATTGTATATCCAATAGCTCACCCCACCAATATATTGGTCTACTCCAGGTATTGTTGCGGTTTCCATGGAATCTACATCTATCTTGTTTGCTAAAAGCGCGCCTTTTGCCATTAATTTAAATGGTATATTAGTCTCCACATTTTTAAAATAGGTCTCAACCATTTTAGGAAGCTGCCAAATGTTTTTTGGCTTAAGTGCTTGCTTAATAAATTCCTTTATAAAATATTGTTGTGCTTCTACCCTTCCTATATCTCCATTGTTATAACCTCTAAATCTTAAAAAATCATGTGCATTTTTTCCATCTAAGGTTTGCTTATCTCCTTTTGGGATATTAATATTAAGGGGCGGCTTTGCCGTTGGATCATAGTGTCTCATTCTAACTGGGACATCTACTGTAACACCGCCAATAGCATCTACTACATCTTTTACAATCTGGTAGTCTACCTTAACAAAATATTCCAATTCTATTCCTAAAAGGTCCTTTACAGCTTCTATGCTCCCTTCAGTTCCGTAATATGCATGTGCATGATTGATTTTGTCTCTAACCCCTTTAACCATTGTTCTTGTGTCTCTTGGAATTGATAGTATCTTAATTTTCCCAGTGTCTAAATCAATCTCAGTTAACATCATGGTGTCAGTTCTTGTTCCTTTTGATTTTGTTACATCATTTGCATCTACACCCATTAAGAGAAAGAATATGCTATTTACTTCTTCTTTTTCTGGTTCTTCATCTATTGGATTTTCAGTTTCTAAATCTTGAGTTGGATCTGCAGCTGATGTATTTTTAAATAATGTATTCACAAGTATCCCATATATTAGTCCAAAAAAAAGCAATGAAACTAAAAATATCACAAAAAATTGTTTTTTCATTTTACACCTCATTTACTTTTATGCTAATTTATATAATACTATAAACAAGATGCATTTACAATTATTTATAGTTGATTTAAGGATTACAATTTGGATACAAGTTCTAATTTAAATTCTTTTCTTACTTTCTACTAAATCTAATAGGATAGATTTTTTAACTTCTTGCTGTTTATCTCCTGAATGTAAGTATTCAATTATTTCAAGTGCAAAGTAAACTGCAGTTGCAGGACCACGAGAAGTAATAATATTGCCATCTCTTACAACTAAGTCTTCTTTTAGATTCGCTCCTTTTAACTCTTTACCAAAACCTGGATAGCAAGTAGCTTTTTTACCTTCTAGGATTCCAGCTCTTTCTAAAACTATAGGACCTGCACAAATTGCACCTATCATTTTATTATTCTCATTAAAATCTTGAATTAATTTAATAACAACCTCGTTGTCTCTTAAGTTAGTCGCGCCTGGAAGTCCTCCTGGTATAATAATCGCCCTATAATGACTCACTTCTTTAACATCTTTTAATGCCATATCTGCTTTAACCTGAATCCCATGGGCTCCTTTTACATCTAAACTGTCCATAGTTGATACCATTATAGCATCTAAACCAGCTCTTCTTATATAGTCAACACATGTAAGGGCCTCTACTTCTTCAAAACCATCTGCTAAAAATACTAATACTTTACTCATTTACAACGCCTCCCTAAATAATTTTCCCTTAAGACATCAATCTTTTTTCCCCTTCTATAGCTTTTAAAGGTGCTATATCCATAGAATGTTCAAGCGTTCCCATATATTCGCCATTTTCATCTCTTACTGCAAAATATTGGATCAATACAAATTTATCTCCTACTTGGAGCCAAAATTTTTCAGTATCCTTTTTGCCATCCTTAAAGTCCTCTACTAATTCTTCAACTATATGCGCACTCTTTGGTGGATGACAATTTTCTACTTTTCTTCCTATAATAGCTTTTGTTCTTGCAAAAATCCTCTCTTTTCCTTGCGAAAAATACTTTACTACATCATCTTTATCCACAAATGTAAAATCTCCCGGTATATGATTTAACATCAGTGTAAGTTCTTTTGAGGAAAGAATACCTGTTTCAAATTTTATAAACCCGCTCTCTGTAATTCTTTTATCTTCTTCTTTTTTCAATATGTCAATTCTCTTTAATTCCCACTCTTTTTGTGGTGGTATTAGAGTATATCCAATCTCATCAGAACCTTCATATACCTTTATCCATTCATCTTCTGTCAATGTATCTAGGCACATTGGAAAGAGAATGCTCTCTTCTTTAAATAGCATATCCTTTATTTGACTTGTAGCGGCTTCTATTTTTTCTTTTACATCTTCCTTGTTACCCGTATAGTTTTTTAACGCTTCTTTTGCCAGTTTTATTTTCTCTCGTATTTCATCATCTACTCCCCACATAACCTGCGGTGGTGCAGTTATTCCTGCTTTTTCAAGATATGGAAATATCAAATTTTCTTTTCTGCTATAGTGCTTGTCAATATCCCATAATAAATTTATTTTTTCTATTAAGTCAAACTTATTGTCGTCACTGTCATCTTCCATAAAATTATCTAAAGCAAGTTTAATATCCTTATCCATTAATTCTTCTAAAGCTTTGTTTTCTTCTCTTAAAGTATAAATCGGATGACCTGGAACCTGTTCTGGATGATGAATCTCTTCTAAGGATCCTTTAAAAACTTCAGCATGAACATCGCATAAGTATTGTATTTCTTCGATAGGAAGACCATCTTTTACCAAAGCTACCTCCATCATAGAAATCTCTAGCGGCGATACATCTTTAATAACATCAGCGAACTTGTCCTTCACCTCTTCTACACTTTTTCCAGCATGCAATTCCATAATTACCTCTTTTAACTTTGCCTGCTTTTCTTTATCGACTGTTATTTTATCCCTATTGTTGATTAATTCGCTCATCTTATCTCCTCCTTATATTTATTCTATTAATAATAGATACCCTTAATTATCAATTGTTAATTAATATAAATTCTAGATACTTTTAAAAAAACATGGCTTAAATAAAACCATGTTTTTTTCTTAACATCTATTTAAATTCTCGTAGGACCCTTACTGACTCTTCTATATACTGGTCTGCTAATTTCATAATACTATCATCTACAATCATATTATTATCTCTTATAGCGCTTATATATTCATGTATCATGCTAGAAGTTACATAGCCCTCGTTAGCTGCTGTGTTTTGGTATGATTTAAATACATTTTCAAATATAAGATTTGTATCATACTCTGCTATTGGTGTATTTGGGAGTCCTTTGTAGTAATTTGTTAGATGCATCTGATAACTTTCCAATAGTACCTCTTGCCTTGGTCCATTGATATACCTATTTAGGTAGTTTTCAATTTTTAATATTCTTTCTCCTAACTCATCAAATGTTATTAATAATGCTCCATCTGCATAAGCAGGGTTTTCCAGTTCTTCTGACTGAAGATCTAGATATTCTTTCCACTCACTAGATACTTTATCCCCAAAATCCATTAACTTTGTGTAATCAATAGCCGGTTCTATGGAGCCTTCTCTACTTAGTATCCTATAGTAATTTTCATGTGCTTCTTCAACTTTTTCTTTCAATTTTTCGTTTTTAATTTCATCTATTTTATCTTCTTTTAAATATCCATCAACATCAATAATATTTACTAACTCAAAATCTGTATCCAATTCTTCTAGTTCAATTCTCAAATCCTCTAATTCTCTCTTCATAGCAGACTCTAAACCATCTAGCATTGTATTTCCCTCTAATTGACTAACCTTTGAAAGGTTTTCCTTGATAAATTCATTCAGTTTTTCAACCGGTTTTTCATCATCAACTAGCTTTTGGTATTCATCTAAAATCTCTTTCTTCTCGTCTTCCTCTAACTCTTCTACAGGTTCTTCTACTACAGGTGGAGAAGTTTCTTCTAATGGTGGTTCTTCCTTTTTACAAGCTGCAATTGTGAAAACTATCACTATAGATAAAAATAAAATTAATAAATTTTTCTTATTCATTTTAGCACCTCTCTTTTATTATTATGCATTATTTAATATACTTATACCCAATTAAAGAGGTGTTCCCTATAAAAAAGTCTTTACAATATAATTACAGTTTCAATCTATTGCCATAGAACATGCTTGTCTCTTTGGAGTTTTACATACTAATACAGCTTTCGGTGTTTAATTTATCTTTACCATCATTTTTTCTAATCGCTATCTGGAATAAGTAAGTGAGAAATTGAATTTGTAAGCTTTTCTATTAAAAAACCTGAATATAAATTTCTATCACTAGATTGATTGTAGATAGAATATATACCTTTAAATCCCCTATTGTAGAATTCCTGATAGCCTTCACCTAAATCTGCAAATATTCCAGCAATAGGCACATGATTTCTATATGCTATCTCTGAAAGGGCAAGCATACCCCTATGGGTTTTAGATAATTTTGATAATTCTTTACATCCAACAATAATTAAGTCCATCTCTTTTATTAAATTGTTTGCATCTGTTATTTCAATAAAAGAATCTATGTATGAAAGTACTTTGGCATTTAAAAATGCAATTAATCCACCTGCAGCTCCTCCTCCTGCACCGCTAGCCCTATACTTTTCAATATCTATACCTAGATGTTTTTCTATCTCTAGTGCAAAGTTGATAAGGCCCCTATCCATTCTTTGAATCATCAATGAATTTGCACCTTTTATAGGTCCATATTCATATGCTATCCCTCTTACCCCAGAAAATAATTTTGAATAATTGCTTACTACAATAAATTCTGATTCATAGACCCTCTTATCTACTTTTGAACTATCTATATTCCTTATATTATATAATCCCTTGCCGTTTAGCTCCACTGGATTATTATCTGAATCTAGAAATCTAAACCCTAGTGCAGATAAAAAACCTATGCCTCCATCATTAGTTGCTGTTCCTGTTGTAAATACATAAAACTTTCTATAACCCTTGTCCATAGCATCCTTTACCATTAATCCACTTCCCAAAGTTGAAGTTTGAAGAGGGTTTTTTTCATCTTCAGATAGCCATTTTAACCCGGAAGCTTCCCTAAGGGCTATAATTACAGAATTATTAATAATACCGTAGTTTGAATTTATATCCCTTCCTAAAGGATCCAAAGTTCCTACGCTAGTTATCTTACCTCCAAACATTCTTGATTGCTCAATGGGATTCCTCCCGCTTAATAGGGGATAGTCTCGAATAACTACATTCTTTTTAGCTGTTTCTATCCCTGTTTTCATATGTTCAGACATCTTATCAGCATTCATAACATTTCCAAGTCCACATGGAGCTAATAGTATATTCAAATTACCACCCTCCTTCTAAAAATTAAGGCAGGTCACACCTGCCTAAACTTTAATCAAATTTATTAGCAAAGCTTTTTCCAAATTCTATACAAGCCAATCTAGCCTCTTCATCTGGATTCCATAGAGCTTTTATACCATCTTGTACTAGTTCAAAACCTGCTGACTTTAAACTATCCTCTAGGATACCAACAGATTCTCCACTCCAACCATATGAAGCAAATGCGGCTGCTTTTTTATTCTTAAAACCAATACCATGAACCATACTCATAAGTCCACCAACTGCATGTTGTATAGATTTATTTACAGTTGAACTACCTAGTAGTAGGCCTTTTGATTTAAATATCTCTGTTATAACATTGTTTTTATCAGTAATTGCTGCATTAAATAATTTAACATTAACTTCTGGATGAACTTCTAAGATACCTTCTCTTATAGCTTCTGCCATTCTTCTTGTACCACCCCACATTGAGTCATAGACCACTGATATCTGGTCTTCTTGGTAGTCATCTGCCCACTCTAGATATTTCTCTACGATTTGTGCAGGATTATCTCTCCACATAATCCCATGAGAAGGTGCAATAAGATTAAGTGGCAAATTAAAGCCTAAAACCTCATTAATTTTCAATGTAACCAATTTATTAAAAGGAGTTAGTATATTTGCGTAATACTTTATTGCCTCCTCCCAAAGTTCACATTGGTCAACCTTGTCATTGTACATAAACTCTGATGCATAATGTTGGCCAAATGCATCATTACTAAATAAAATATTTTCACCACTCATATAGGTGAACATACTATCTGGCCAGTGAAGCATTCTAGCTTCGACAAATGTCAGTGTAGATTCCCCAATGTCTAATGTATCTCCAGTTTTTATTTCTACAAAATTCCAATCTTCATGGAAATGTCCTTTAAGTATCTTCTTGCCATTTGCTGTGCAATAAACTGGTGTGTTTGGTATCTCTTTAAGTAATAATGGTAAGGCTCCACTATGGTCAATTTCTGAATGTTGTGCAATAATATAGTCAATCTCATTTAAGTCGATTTCTCTCTTTAAATTCTCAACAAACTCCCTTCCATGAGGTTCCCACACTGTATCAATTAAAACTGTCTTTTCGTCTCTTATAAGATATGAATTATATGAGGATCCCCTGTCAGTAGAATACTCATCCCCATGAAATCTCCTAAGTTCCCAGTCAATCTTACCTACCCATGTTACCTTGTCTGTAATTTTAAAACTCATTTTTTTGACCTCCTTTTATTTTATATAATCTCCTTTTGGAGTTATAGACGGTTGTTGGTTAGACACGGATAGACAGAGTCGTCTATCCCTACGTATGTCGTCCTGAGCTTGTCGTAGGATCTTATATTCTAATTAACAATAGTTCAACAATTGTTCAGCCATCGTTTAACATTTCCTACTTTCTGCTTTCTGCTTTCTAACTAATCTTTATAATTGTGATTTGTGATTTGTGAATTATGAATTATCTTCTCCATTGTGATTTGTGAACTGTGAATTATGAATTGAAATATCATTCAATATTTTCAAGTTCTTCTCTTGATAAAATATGGATCTTTTTATGACCCTCTAGTTTTATTATACCCAATTCTTGAAAAGTACTCAGCTTTCTACTTAAAGATTCTTGGCTCATCCCTAGGTAGCTTGCCCAGTCTCCTTTTGTAGTCTTTAAATCTAATATATCGCCATCTGCTTCTTCAAGTATGCTTTTAGCTATTCTTTTTTCAACTGATGACAAACTAATGTCCTCAATCAAACTTTCCGCGCTTTGCAGCCTCTTACTTAACTCTTCAAGGATTTTAACTGCTATTGAAGGAAACCTTGCCATAATGCCTTTTATATCTTGGCTATCTATTTTACACATTATCGTCTTTTCAAGTGCAATAGCATTATCCTTAGTAAGGGCATTTGTGAACAAACTAAGTTCGCCCATAAATTCTCCTGGACCAAGAACCCTTATAATTTGTTCTTTTCCAGCTTCATTTACCCTAGTTACTTTTACCCTACCTTTATGGATTACATAAAGGCTATCGTGTTTAGAGCCAGCCATATATATCATTTCGCCTTTATCAAGCGCTTTTTCAGATGTTATGAGGGCGATTTCATACATTTCATCCTTTGTAAGATTGCCAAATATTGGCACTAACTCTATGCAGTTTTGTCCTTCTCTTTCACTACAATTACACTTCATATTCTCTCTCCAATTGCCATAAGTTTTTTAATCATCTTTTAAGAATCTTCGTCCAAACTTTTATAACTTTTTGGATTTTATCCATTACAGCAATTATACCCATTATTTTCATATTAAACACCATCAATGTGGCAATTTATTCTTTTTCTTAGCATCCCTTAAGATTCATTTTACAAGTTGGAAATCTTGTTGTTAATTTAATACTTTTTAGCCAGTTTATAATAAAAAAAGATTAACTCTTTGTTGTAAAGGAGTTAATCTTTTTATTATTTTCTCTTTTTCTTTTTCTCACTTGCTCTTTCTACCCTTACTTTCTGGCCTTTTAATTTCTTGCCAGTTAGTCCTTCTATTACCGTTTCTGCATAATCGCTTTGTACTTCCATAAATGTGAAACTATCAAATACATCTATTTTCCCTATTAATTTTTTACTTAATCCTGTTTCTTGAAATATAGCTGTAAGCAGGTGTCTTGGACTAAACCCTTGGTTTTTCCCGATATTTATATGGAGTCTAGTAGTTGTAGATAAAGTCTTATACTTCTTCTGTGTATCAACCATATCTAGCTCTTGGTGTTTGTCCATCAACTTATTTTCTTTTAAATATAGCTTTAACAATGCTGCTGCAATATCAAATGAATTTTGTTCTTCTTGGAGAAGAGTATCTAACATTGTTGAATATTTCTTTAAATCCTCTGACTCAATCTCTTCCCTAATTTTTGCAAGTATAGAATCTGCATATTGATCTTGTATTTCGCTTAATGTTGGGAGATCTAGTCTTACAATCTTAGTTTTTGTAAACTTTTGGATGTCCTTTAATTTATATATCTCTCTTCCTGAAACAAAGCTAACTGCTCTTCCAGCCCTTCCAGCTCTTGCTGTTCTACCTATTCTATGAACATAATACTCTTCATCTTGTGGAACATCGTAGTTTACTACCATATCAATATCATCGACATCCAGGCCTCTTGCTGCGACATCAGTAGCTACCAATATATCAATATTTCCATTTCTGAATTTCCCCATTACATTATCTCTTTGATTTTGTTTTAAATCTCCATGTAATCCATCAACTGAGTAACCTCTTCCTTGAAGTTCCCCTGTTAGCTCATCTACTTTTCTTTTGGTGTTACAAAACACAAGTGTAAGCTTTGGGTTTTCAATATCAATAAGTCTACTAAGAATCTCTGTCTTCATATGTGACTTTAATTCATAATAAAATTGCTCTACTTCTGGAACTGTCATTTCCTTATGAACAACTTTAATAAATTCTGGATTTTTCTGGTACTTTGATGCAAATTTTCTAATCTCTGGCGGCATAGTTGCTGAGAAGAATATGGTTTGTCTGTTTACATCTATCTTATTTATTACAAATTCTATATCATCTCTAAATCCCATATCAAACATTTCATCTGCTTCATCTAAAACCATCATCTTAACATTGCCTAGTTTTAAAGTCCGTCTCTTTATGTGGTCGATCACTCTACCTGGAGTTCCTACTACTATCTGAACGCCCCTTTTTAAGGCTCTAATTTGTCTATCTATAGGCTGTCCGCCGTATATAGGCAGGACATTTAAGGCTCTTTTAAATTTTCCAAGTCTAGTAATTTCTTGTGCTACTTGAATTGATAGCTCTCTTGTTGGACATAAAATAAGCGCTTGCACAGAATTGTCCTTTAGATTTATCATTTCAAGAATTGGTATTCCAAATGCTGCTGTCTTCCCTGTTCCTGTTTGTGCCTGACCGATAATATCTTTGCCCTCCATCAATATGGGTATGGCCCTTAACTGAATCGGTGATGCCTCTTCGAAGCCCATTGCCTCAACAGCTTTTTTAATATCATCCGATAAGTTCATTTCTTCAAATCTCAATTTTTCCATTAAAATAATTTTCCTCCTTGTTCTTAACCTTACTAAGTATATATGCATTTATTGCAAATAGCAAATTATATTTTTTAACAATTAAATTTCTAAAATTTTAATATGATAATAATAAACAGTGTTTAATTACGTTAAAGACTGATGTTGTGCAAGAGCGGGCCAGCGAAGCTAGCCCCTACGGATGAGGTGTTCCTGCAAGTAGGGGCAGACGACTCTGTCTGTCCGTTTTATTTAGGTTAAACGGACTGGGATAGAACCCAGCCCCTACAATTATCATTGATATATCAAGATAGGGGGCGGTTTCAATGCTGCCCCCTTTTGCCAAGGTTAATCGGATGGACAGAGTCGTCCATCCCTACTAATTTGTTATAAATTTATAATCCTTAAATTCATATATTCAATATTTTCAGCTCAGATGGAAATATGAAATTGTGAAACTTGGACAATATTTTTATTCAAATAAATCTAGGTACTCACCGTATCCTTCTTTTTCAAGCTCTTCTTTTGGGATAAATCTTAAAGATGCTCCGTTTATACAATATCTAAGACCACCCTCTTCTTTTGGTCCATCATTAAAAACATGTCCTAGATGAGAATCAGCATTTCCACTTCGAACTTCGGTTCGCGTCATCATTAAACTTCTATCCTTCTTCTCTATAATATTCTTTTTTTCAAGTGGTTTTGTAAAACTTGGCCAACCACAACCCGCATCATACTTATCTTTTGAAGAAAAAAGTGCCTCTCCCGAAACTATATCAACATAAATACCATCTTTAAAGTTTTTATTATATTCATGTGTATAGGGTCTTTCAGTAGCGTTTTCTTGTGTTACTCTGTAACTTAAATCACTTAGAGTATTTTTTAATTCTTCCTTATTTGGTTTTTTAAAATTCTTTTCTTTCATTTTATTCACCTCACTATTCTTTATACCCAAAAAAGATTAAATCACAATTGAGAAAACAATTCATAAATCACAATTCACAATTCACAATACACAATTGAAATACGTAGGGGCTAGCTTTGCTCGCCCGAACCACTGGATGACAAGGTTTTTATGTCATTCCGAGTGTAACGAGGAATCTTAATGCTTAGATCCTACGCTTCGCTCTGGATGACAGCGGAAAATACACATCTGTTCCCGTTCTCATGGATTCAACCCTTAAAGTCAACCCTTAAAGTCGCATTTTTTTGTTTATTTTTGTTGACACTGGGTATTAGTTCATATATAATCAAGTTACAACCTAAACACCCTTATCAAGTTGTAGGTTGTATGTAAAAAGGAGGCATATATATGCTGTTAAATAAAGGTCTTTTAATGAAAAACAAACATTCAAATATGCAAATTGAAGAATACAGGATGGAATTATTAGGAAAAAATCGGCTTAGAGAGGTTATTGAACTTCAGCAACGTGTATATGATAAGCTCCCAAATAAAGATATTCTTTATATGGATTCCTACTATGAGATGCTTGAAGAAATGGAAGCAGGCGCTAAAGTCATTGGTGTGCAAAATGAAAAAAATAGGATAATTGCTTATAGATATATCGCCTTCCCAGGGAATAATAAGAGGAACTTGGGTTATGATATTAATTTAGCTGAAGAAGAAATGCATAAGGTTGTCCACTTGGAAACAACAGTTGTGGATCCCGCATATAGAGGAAATAACTTACAGAGTTTAACTTTGGAAACTGCAAAAGAAATGGTTAAAAAAGATGGTTATGAACATCTTTTAACTACTGTATCCCCTTATAATTTTTATAGTCTCTACAATATTATGAAAAATGGCTTAAAGATAAAAGCTTTAAAGAAAAAATACGGTTCAAGCGAAACTGGTGATGAGGGACTTTGGAGATTTGTTCTTCATAATGATATTAAAAAACAATCCATTTTAAATCCAATTGATACTGTTATCTCAAAATGGGCAAATCTTGATTTGCAAAAAGAACTTATTGATAGAGGATACATTGGATATGAACTTTGTAAAGATAATCAAGCGCTTAATTATATGAAATTTGAATGATTGATTTAAAAATTCACAAAAATTGGTCATTAATTGTGCATAAACAATATGTAATCCCCAGACTTCTGGTCTGGGGATTTATTTTTTTAACCTAGTATTGACCTTCCAAATAAAAGAGCAAGTACAAACACTACAATAAATACGAAGAAAAGAATCTTAGCTATTCCACTAGCTGCTCCTGCAATTCCTCCAAATCCTAAAATACCTGCTATTATCGCTATTACTAAAAATATTAAAGCCCATTTTAACATATCAATAGTCCTCCTTGGTCTGACGTTTATTATTAATATATATACCAAAGATTCCCAAATTTTAAACATTTTTATATATCTATATTTCTAAAAATTCTATTTTATTGCTGGCTTTTGCAGCAGCCTTTTAAAATTACCTGACCTCCCACCTGTTTTCTTTAATAACATTGTCTCCTCAATTACCATCCCTTTATCTATTGCTTTACACATATCATAGATAGTAAGGGCCGCTATATTAACGGCTGTTAAAGCTTCCATTTCAACACCTGTTTTTCCTGTTGTAGATATTGTAGCTTTAATATGGATACAATCTTCTTCTAATCCGAATTCAATATCTGCCCCTGTTAAAAATATATTATGGCACATTGGAATAAGCTCGCTAGTCCTCTTTGCAGCCATTATACCAGCAACTTGGGCGACACTTAAAACATCTCCTTTTTTTATTCCACCTTCTTTTATTGTGTCTAGAGTTGTTTTCTGCATTCTTATTCTGCTATAAGCTACTGCTTGTCTCTTTGTATCATCTTTTTCTCCTACATTTACCATATGAGCTCTACCTGATTCGTTAAAGTGGGTTAAATCCATATTCTATCCTCCAATTTGATTCATGCTTCTTCTTATATACTCATTGTTTTCTAGATGGTGCTCTTCCTCTTTTGTTAATATTGCCTCTTTAACCGCTCTGTTTAAATCTCCCCTCGCCCTTAAAATCTTACTTAAATCAATCTCTCTGTCTGAATGAAGACACAATTTCAACTTTCCAGTAGCAGTTAATCTGACCCTATTACAATCACTGCAAAATTTACAAGTTATGGGATTTATAAGACCCACCCTTCCCTTTGCATTTGGAAGCTTAAAATAGTTGGCAGGAGATGATATATCTTCTTTTTGCACAGGTTTAAGTTCTGGAATTTTCTCCAATACTATATTGTTTGAGAGAAATTTTGACTTTGCAAAAGCTGACGCTTCACCAATTGGCATCAGTTCAATAAACCTTATATCAATATGCTCATATAAGGTTAAATTTACCAAATCTTCTATCTCGTCATCATTAAATCCACCTATCAATACTGTGTTTAATTTGATAGGTTTTATACCCAATTTTTGTGCTTTTTCTATACCTCTAAAAACTTTTTGAATATCTCCACCTCTTGTAATCTCTTTATACTTCTTAGGATGGAGCGAATCTAAACTTATATTGATCCTCTTTACCCCAGCATGAAATAGATCTTCGGCATACTCTTCAAGTAAAACCCCATTTGTGGTTATTGTCACCTCTTTAACTCCCTCTAGTCTATTAACTCTTTTTATTAATCCTACTGCACCTTTTCTAACAAGAGGTTCCCCACCAGTAAACCTAATCTTTTTTATGCCTAATAGGACAAATTCTTGAATAAGCCTAAACATCTCTTCAAGAGATAACATATCACTGTGTTTAATCTTATTATCTATACCACTTTCTGGCATGCAATATTCACACCTTAAATTGCATCTATCAGTTAATGATACTCTTAAATAATCAATTTCTCTATTAAAGCTATCTTTCATCTACTCACCTATTCTAATTATTTCTCCAGTTCTAGCAAATCCATATCCACCGAGTTCCCTTACTCTTGTTTGAAATTCTTTTGATTTTATAAGTTCTATGAAATCTTGTATTGCTTTAGTATTATATGACTCTTCTTTAATAAGAAAATCGTAATCTTCATCTGCTAGGGCTATAAAGTCTAAATCCATTGCCTTTGCTGCTGACAACACTCCCAAGCCTGTAGTAGCTGAACCACTCTTTACTGCAGCTGCCACTGCCATATGGGTTGTCAATTCTCTTTTATATCCAAGTATATCATCTGCTTTTATAGCTTGCTTTTGGAGTTCATAATCCAGCAATACCCTTGTCCCAGCGCCTCTTTGCCTATTTGCAAAAGAAACTCCTTTTCTAACTAAATCTTTACAAGCTGATATATTCTCTGGGTTGTTTTTCTCTACCATAAATCCTTGTTCTCTTTGAATTCCCTTTATAAGAATCATTTTTTGGCTAGGAAAATACTTCTGAATATAACTAATATTATATTCACCAGTTTCTGGGTCTAAAAGGTGAATGGGAGCTAAATGCGCTTCTCCTCTTTTAATAGCCATAATACCGCCCATACTTCCCACATGTGAAGATGATAATTTCATCATGTCACTTATAATATCCATTACTAAATCATGACTACCTATAGAAACTAATGTGTTTCTTATCTTCCATAGAGGTTTTAACAATTCAACTTCAATTTTTTCTCCAGCTTCTAAGCCTTCCACATTTCTTGGTATAATCCCAAGTCCATCTGCTCTAACTAAGCTCATACTTACACCTGCACCACTTGCAAGTGGTGTTGCTATTAGTCTATTATCTACAAATCCTAAATTTACTCTAATAAGTTCCTTGTTTTTTAAGGAGCTTACTACTCTCCTTGATAATAGAGCTGTCTCTGTTTCATAAAGCTCTTCTTCTGTTCCTAAATACTTGTATATAAGTGGTTTAATAAAGACATCAAAAACCATAAAGCCAGAAACAGGATACCCTGGAATTCCAATTACAGGTTTACCATCTATTATCCCAAGGATTGTTGGTTTACCTGGCTTCATTGCAACTCCGTGAACAAGAACTTCACCGAGCTCTTCAATTAAATTTACTGTGTAATCTTTTGTCCCTGCTGATGATCCAGCATTTATTAAAATTATATCATTATCTTTTACCGCTTCTTGTATAATGCCTTTTAGTTTATCATAATCATCCTCAGTTGGCTTATATCTCTTAGCCACTCCTCCTATAGTATCTACAAGACCTTTAAATACATGTGAGTTTGAATCAATTATTTTACCTTCGCCTACTTCAGAAATCGTTTCCACTATTTCTGAACCTGTTGGAATAATTCCAACTAATGGTTTCTTATAAACTTCTAAATATTCAATGCCACCAGATATAAGTGCACCTATATCCATTGGCCTTATTTTATGATTTGAAGGAAGAATCATTTCTGTTGCTACAATATCTTCTCCAATTTGTCTAACATGTTGGTATGGATAAGAAGGTTCCAAAATTTCCACTTGACCATCTGACTTTTCTATTACATCTTCAATCATAATTACAGAGTCATATGGCTCTTTTATTGGATTTCCTGTATTTACATATACAAAGTCCACATTCTCTTTTAATAAGAGTGGATTGCTTTCTTTTGCAGAAACTACATCTTTTGACTTTACAGCTATGCCGTCCATTGCAGCTGCATTATAAGTTGGTGAAGATGTCTTTGCATAAATTGCTTTATACACTATTCTATTTAAAGATTCATCTACTTTGATTTTTTCTGCCTTTGCTTCTATTTGTAACTTTTCAAAATACAATCCCTTTGCTCTTTCAACGTCGATATTATCAATATATTGAGTTCTTTTCATATTATCCTCCCTTATCTTCAGAGTAAAAATATCTCCCGTAATTCTCCTTTGTTTATCCCTTCTTCATGTTCTTTTATTACTATATATCCATTCGATTGTGATAAAAGAGTAATCATACCAGACTTCCCAAAAGTTGGAGTTGCTAATAATTCCCCACCTTTATCATTTAATTTAACCATATGATAGGTTTGCTTGCCAGGCGAGGAAGGGAAATTCTGTGTAGTCTTTGCTATAACACGAGGCATAATCTCATCAGCCTCCAATAGTTTCTTTATAAAAGGTTCTATAATTGCTTTATAAACAACTATTGAAGAGACAGGGTGTCCTGGCAGACCCACTAACAATTTGCCCTTTCCATCTCCGATGATAGTTGGCTTTCCTGGTTTTATTGCAAGTCCATGAACAAATACTCCTCTACCTCCAATTGAATTTATTACCTTATGTGTAAAATCTTTAGTTCCAACTGAACTTCCTCCTGATAGGAGTACAATATCAGAAATTCCTATAGCTTTTTCTACACAAGATAGGAGGCTATCAAATTTATCTCTAATTATTTCTTTTCCCGATACTATTCCTCCAGACTCCTCTACAAGGCCTTCTAAAGTATAGGAATTGATATCTCTAATATTTCCTGGTTCGAGTTTCTCAGTGATATTTATAATTTCATCTCCAGTGGAAATAATATAAACCTTTGGTTTATTAAATACAGGAATAATATTAATTCCAAGACTTGCTAGGACACCAATTTCTTTTATCCCTATTCTTTGTCCCCTTTTTAAAACTGTTTCTCCTTTTTTTATATCCTCTGCTTTATAAACTACATTTTCCCCATTGGTTATTGGTTTTGAAATTAGGAGGGTTTCATCATCCATTTTCTCTGTGTGTTCAATCATAATCATACCTGTTGCATTCATCGGTAACATACCGCCAGTTGGTACATAAATCGCCTGACCTGATTTTATTTCTTTATCAGTAAATTCACCCATTTTAACTTCACCTGTTAATGCCAACACACTTGGTACAGCTTCACTTGCGCCATGGCTATCTTCAACTACAATTGCATAACCATCTACACTAGATCGATTAAATTCAGGTACATTATATTCTGCAATAATATCATTTCCTAAATATCTATGCAGTGATTCTTTTATAGTAACTATTTCATTTTCCAATTTTATATCTTTAAACTCATCAGATAAAATCTGCTTTGTCTTATCTACTGAGACCACATTAAAAAAATCCATTTATACCACCTTTCCAAGATCAAGTGAAATTATCTCATCACACAGCCTTTTTGACTGTTCTATATCATGGGTTATAACTATAACTGTTGCCCCAGTTTTATTATTATATCTTCTTATAGCTTCCTCTATAGTTTTAACCGATTCCGGATCCAAACTTGACGTAGCTTCATCTAGTAATAGTAGATTTGGCTTAAAGACCATAGCCCTTGCTAATGCGACCTTTTGAGTTTCTCCACCTGACAATTGATGGCCTTTTTTATCTAGCAAATCCTCTATTTGGAGAATATTTGATATTTCACGGACATTTTTGCTTATAGTCTCGGTGTTCTCTTTTCTTAAAATCATTGGATAAGCTATATTATCAAAAACACTTCTTCTAAATAAATAAGGTTTTTGAAATACTAAAGTTATATTTTCCATAATCTTCTTATTAAGAAGTTTCCCATTGTAAAGTACTTGACCTTCAAAATCAGGGTCAAGTCCTGCAATAATATTTAAAAGCGTGGTCTTGCCTGACCCATTTGGACCAGTTATTCCTGTTATTACTCCTTCAGTAAAATAAATTTCATCTATATCTAAAACCAAGTTGTCTTGGTATTTTTTTCGAATTTTATATGCTGCAATTTCCATCTTAGTCCTCCTGGCTATATGAATAAATCATACTGTGTATTACAAAAGATATAATCATAAGAATGGTTCCTAAGGCAATTGCCATTGGGTAATCACCCATTGAATTCATCATAGATATTGTCGTTGTTATTACCCTTGTTTGAAACTTTATGTTGCCACCTACTATCATTACTGCTCCTACCTCAGATATTGCTCTAGAAAAAGCAGTTACTATATGGATAAAAATATCTGAACGAAGTTCTCTAATTATTAAAACTACACTATCCCATCTATTACCTCCTAGGGTCTTTGAAATAGCTTCAATTTGTTTTCCCCTAGTCTTTGCCATATTATATGTTAAACCCAGTATTAAAGGCACCACAAGTAAGGTTTGGGCTATTACCATTGCCTTTGGAGTATAAAGAAGTCTTAAAAAGCCAAGAGGTCCTCTTCTTGCAAGTAATAAAGCTACCACCAATCCAACCACTACTGATGGCACACTCATAAAAGTATAGACTAGTCTTGAAAACATTTTTTTTCCCCTAAATGGCTTTATGCCCAAATATGTACCTAAAGGGACAAAAATAAGGGCAGCAATTATGGTTGCACTTGAAGATACGAAAACAGATAATCCTATAATTCCGTAAACTTCTGGGTCAAACTGGAACAAGAGCTTAAATGCTTCCAGAAAACCCTGTGTTATATAAGCCATACTGCCACCCCTTATCTATTTAATCCTATATTAATTATTTTGCATTTGGAATAAATAAGCCCTCGCCATATTCTTCTACGCCAAACTCAGCAATTAAAGCTTGCACTTTATCAGAAATTAGCCAATTTGCAAATTCCTCAGCCCCAAGTGCATTTATCATATCTCCCTTATCAGGATTAACAGGAATTACCCCATACTGGTTAAATAAATTTTCATCACCTTCAACAACAACTTCAAGATCTAAATCATCTTTCATTGCAAGATATGTCGCTCTATCTGTCATAGTATAGCCCATTCTCTCGTCAGTTATTTTTAAAACATCACCCATTCCAGCTCCAGCTTCTACATACCATTCTCCAGCAGGAACTACATCAATCTCATCCCAAAATTTAAGTTCCTTTTTATGCGTACCTGAGTCGTCTCCTCTGGAAACAAAAGTAAGTTTCTTTTCGTTAATTTGAGTAAAAGCTGCTTTAATATCATTTCCTTTTTCTAAAGCATCCCCACCTTTTGGCCCAACAAGAACAAAGTCATTGTACATAACATCATATCTTACCGTACCATGCCCTTCTTCAACTAATTTTAATTCATCTGGTTTAGCATGAACAAGAAGCACATCAGCTTCACCATCTCTTCCCATTTGAAGAGCATTCCCAGTTCCTACTGCAATTGTTTTAACAGTAACTCCTGTATCTTCTGTAAATATTGGAAGCAAAAAATCTAGTAGACCAGAGTCTTGTGTACTTGTTGTCGTTGATAGTATAATTTCTGTGCCTTCAGCTGGCTTCTCTACTTCCTCCTCTTCTTCTGGAACTTCTACTTCTGGTGTTTCTACTTCCGGCGGTACTGGCTCTTCAGCTGGTTTTGCACATGCCGCAATTAGTGACAGAGAAAGCAAAAGGACAAGTAGGTAAATGGAACTTCTTTTTTTCATAATTATCACACTCCTTATTTTTTTAGAAAACAAAAACAACCATAGAAAGGTTGTCTGGTAAACATCTTCCTTTCCAAGCGGGAGGCCTAGAAATTTCTCTCCAAACCCTTCGGTATTTCTTCATGGCTTTCACTTTAGAAGATAATACTCGGAAAATTACTATAAATATTCATTTTGTTTCCTCTTGCAAACCCTATCAAGGTAAT
>CAZRXS010000013.1:0-31023 GCA_964604145.1 uncultured Gudongella sp.
CCATGGAATTCAATGTGCTAAATGTGCAGTCTTTCTATGGCTTTTTATGTGGGATTATGGCTATGGATTATGACCTTGAAAAAATATATGTTGATGGAATATACAAGGTTATGAATCTTGAGTTAAAGGACCTTGTATACTTGCTCGACTCACTTGATAAAATATCTGAAAAATATGAAGTGGAGTTTTATATTAATATTGATTATACTATAAATAAAATACCTGAAAATCTTAAAGACTATTGTTATCAAATAGGAGCATAGAAAAACAAAGGGTGGTTCTTTTTGCCCCCGGCTTGTTATTAAATGAGAGTAAAGCTAAAGAAGCCAAAGGATCCTTTTAATTTGGAGGGAATTATTTGAAAGTAGAGAGGCTTGATAAAGTACTAAGCAATATGGGAGAAGGGAGTAGGAAAGAAGTCCAGAAAATTATAAAAAAAGGTCTAGTTAAAATTAATGGTGCTCTGGTTAATAAAGCAGATTTTAAATTTGATCCAACTGTCTCTGAAATAACAGTTGGAACAAGAAAAATTGAGTATAAGAAGAATATTTATATTATGTTAAATAAACCTAAAGGCATGGTTTCATCAACTGATGATCCTAGAGAGTCAATAGTTTTAGAATTACTAGATGACTATTACAGAAACTTTAATCCCTTCCCAGTTGGAAGACTCGATAAAGATACAGAGGGGTTATTGCTAATTACAAATGATGGCCAATTAGCCCATAGACTTACATCTCCAAAACATAAGGTTGGCAAAACTTATTATGCTGAAGTGGATGGACTTGTTTTAGACGAACAAAAAAAGGTTTTTAAAAAAGGGATAATGCTTGATGATGGGTATTTTACTAAAGCTGCAGAATTAAAGATAATATCTTCGGGACCTATTTCTCGACTTAATTTAACAATTTATGAGGGGAAATACCACCAAGTTAAAAGAATGTTTTCTGCATTAGGTATGAGGGTTCTTTACCTAAAAAGAATCAGTATGGGCCCACTTTTTCTCGATATTAATCTTTTAGAGGGAGAATATAGAGAATTGAATATTGCAGAAATTAAAAAGTTAAAGAAGCTTTAAATTGTGATATAATAAGTTTAGATTAAAGAGTAATGTTAAAAGTAAAATAATTGCTTTAACATAATTAGATTGGGTGTATAATTTGATTTATCATAAGAAAAAAGGATTATTTGAAACATTTTTTGAAAACAGATCTGCCTTGATTTTACAATATGAAAATGGGGATATTACTAAAAGGGAATTTTTAGAGTGCAATTATGATTTTGTAATAAGTATGAATGTCAAACCTTTTTTGCGAGTAGACAGCTATGAAAAAGGAATGTTTAATTATCAATATTACAATGTTATAGCTAAGTACTTTAGAATGTTGTCAATGGAATTAAAAAACTCAAGAAAGCATCAGAGACAGTGTATACATTATCTTAATATGGGGAATAACTATTACCATGAGAAGGACAAATCTGCCTTAGCAGTTTTAAAATTAATTGAATTTAAAGGGGTAGAATCATATTATGTAAAGTGTGAGTCTAAGTTTCTTAAAGATAAGTTGTACGAGATAGTATTACTAGATTACAAAGAAGCTATTTTTCACTCAAAGGCCATTTGGTTACTAGAGATATTAAAGTCTGAATGTGTATTCTCAGAAAAGAAGAGAATTTCTGTTATTGATGAATACATAAATGCGACGTATTAAAAATAAAATACTGGTTTAAACCAGTATTTTATTTTGTCATCATCCTCACAATATCTTCAAGGGATGAGCCTTTGCTAATATTGTAATTACCTGCTTTCAGCTTAGTATCCAATTTTAGTTCAACTGCTTTTGCTATAAAATCTCTGCTACTTGTAACTAATCCATTTTCTTGAAGTATCAAACCTATCTTACCAGGCATGCTTCCTTCAGGAATAGTTAATTTGACGATTTCCACTGAAGGTGGCGGTGCTTGTGGTGGCGTAGGGTTTGTAGGAACTTGTTCAGGTGGTGTTGGAACAACTGGTGTCTCTTGCAATTCTTCAGGTATTTCTTCTTCCCTATCTTCTAGTTCAGATGTATCTGGAGTTATTTTATCTAAAAAATCTTCTCTAGAAGAATTATCTACAACAATTGTATCTAAAGGCTGAGCTGAAACCGCTTCTTTTTTAAACAAGACATCTAAGCGCCATCCAATTACTCCTATAACTATAACCAATATTCCAATCATAAATAAATAATCCACAGAATCATATAAAAAATCTTTAACTTTATCATAAAAATTCATTTAAATCACCTCTAATTTTAGTAACACACCACTTATTTTTCTTTTTTGTATTCATTGTAGTATAATTATAACATAATACAAAGAAAAAGGTGAGTTACTTTGATAGAACTAAGTGTAGATAAAAATGAAAGCAATCAAAGAGTTGATAGATTTTTGAAAAAATACCTTGAAAATGCTAGTTTGGGATTTATATATAAGATGTTAAGGAAAAAGAATATTAAAATTAATGGAAACAGGGCAAAGCCAGAAGAAATGATACAAGAGGGTGACACAATTCAGTTATATCTATCCGATGAAACTATTCAAAAGTTTAAAAAGAAAAAGACTTTCCGATCATCGGGACTAAAGTTAGATATAATTTATGAAGATGATAATATTGTACTAATCAATAAACCAGTAGGTGTATTATCCCATGGGACTGGTGAAAGGACGGAAAATTTCGAAGAAAATGTTGTAGATGCCCTGATCACTTATCTTATAAGAAAAGGGGATTATATCCCAAGACTTGAAAAGACATTTAAACCGGCCATATCAAATCGTTTAGATAGAAATACTTCTGGTATTGTAATAGGTGTAAAGAATTATAATTCACTTAAAATTATAAATAAAACAATAAAAGAAGGCTTTATAAAGAAGTATTATTTGACAATAGTTAAGGGAGAAATAAAAAACAGTTTTTTTGATGCAGCTTATATGGTGAAAAACAATGAGAAAAACCTAGTACGCATACTATCAAAAGATATAGAAGGGGCAAGAGGTATTAAAACTAATTTTCAAGTAGTAAAAGCTAAAGGAGGTTTTACTCTACTAGAAGTTGAATTAATAACAGGAAGGACTCATCAGATAAGGAGTCATTTAGGGTCATTGGGATATCCAATAATTGGTGATAGAAAGTATGGGGATAAAGATTTAAATTATAGATTTAAGAATAAGTATGGAATAGAAAATCAAATACTCCATGGATATAAGCTAGAGTTTAATGCTTTAACTGATGGCCTAGAATATTTAAATAACAAATCATTTGTGACACCTTTAAATAAGGCTTTTATGGAGATAAAAAAAGATATTTTAGACTAATAAGGAGGTCATTATGAAAAAGGATATTAATGTTTTTGTTGAAGAATATGGGAAGCTTGTTGTAAAAGAAGGCTCGACACTACTTCAAGTTGCGATTGAAATATTTAAAGAAGATACTAAAAAATACCTTGGGGCTAGGATAGAAAATGAGATATTCCCACTTTTTAAAACTGTTGAAGAAGACCAGTATATAAAATTTCTATCTAATAGAGATGTTGATGGGTATAGAATATACACAAAGACCATTTCTGCAGTCTTTATTATGGCTTGTAAGGAACTTTTCCCAGACAAGGACACAATAGTATACCATTTTCTTGGGCCAGGCTTATACGTTGAATTAGATGGCAAACACAATATATCCTTTAAAGAGACCCAAGAGATTGAATTGAAAATGAGAGAGATTATTCAAAGGGACATTCCAATCACTAGGAATGAATACTCAAGAGAAGAAACCGTTAAACTATTTTCTGATTACGGTTATTTTGATAAAGTAAGGCTTATAGATACTTTAGATAAAGAAGAGTTTAGTATATATACCATAGGAAATCATATCGATTCATTTCATGGCTATCTTGCACCATCAACTGGCTATGTAAGTGAATTTAAGTTAAAATATTACTATCCAGGTGTAATTATTTTATTTCCTAGTAGAAAAAATAATTACAATATGGAAGAATTCAAAGACCAAAAAAAACTTGCTAAAATATTCAAAGAGTCCAATGTTTGGTCAGATATATTGGATATGTCAAATATTGGCTCACTAAATGAAAAAATAAACAATAGCAAAGTAGAAGAAATAATTCAAGTTTCAGAGGCTTTACATGAAAAAAAGATTGCACAAATAGCAGATAAAATATGTGCAGACACAGATATAACTATGATATTAATAGCCGGACCATCATCTTCAGGCAAAACAACATTTTCTAAAAGGTTAGCAACTCAAATGAAGGTAAATGGGAAAAGACCGATTTTAATTTCTATGGATGATTATTTTATAGACAGAGAATTGACCCCTGTGGATATTGAGGGGAAACCTGATTATGAGTCAATTGATGCCATTAATCTAGAACAGTTTAATATGGACCTAATTTCGCTCTTAGAAGGAGAAACAATTGAACTACCAAAGTTTAACTTTTTAACTGGTAAAAGTGAAAAGTCTGGGAAATGGATTAAAGTTGATATTGATCATCCAATAATAATTGAGGGAATTCATGGGCTAAATCCAAATGTTACAAGAGAAATTCCAGAGAAAAATAAATTCAAAATTTACATCTCTGCATTAACTCAATTAAATCTTGACAATCATAATCGTATAGCTACAACCGATACCAGACTAATAAGAAGAATGGTTAGGGATGTTAAATATAGAGGTAATGGGCCCTTAAATACATTTGAGATGTGGGATGGAGTAAGAAAAGGCGAAGAAAAATATATATTTCCATTTCAAGAAGAAGCTGATATTATGTTTAACTCTTCTTTAGTTTATGAAATGTCTGTATTAAAAAAATATATTGTGCCTTTACTAAAAGAAATTTCTAAGGATAGTGAATATTACAGCGAAGCAAAAAAATTGCTTAAATTTTTAAAATATTTCAATTCAATAGATGATGAGAAATACATACCTCCAAACTCTATACTTAGAGAGTTTATTGGTAAGAATTAGATTTAGTGGAGGAAATCTATGAAAAAACTAGTGTTTTTAATTTTAACTTTAGGAATTTTTATTAGTGCTTGTACTATTACTAATATTAACGGAGAAAAGAAAGAAGAAAATAGTGACAAAGTTTCTATTGAAAATAATATAAAAGAATCTATTGAAGATGAAATATGGACACTAATAAATAATATGAGTGTAGATGAAAAAATTGGACAACTTCTAATTACTGGTCTTGAAAATTCAGAAATTAGCAAAAGAGAAATAGACCTTATCGAATCCTATAAAATTGGAGGTTTTATTCTATTTAAGAGGAATATTATAAATTACGAACAAACTTTAGGATTGGTAAATACACTAAAAGAACTAAATAAGAATAATAAAATTCCATTGTTTTTATCTATTGATGAGGAGGGTGGTCGAGTTTCAAGATTATATGAACTTTTTAACAATTTACCACCAGCATCTGATTTAGGATTAAAAAATAACCAAAGATTAGCTTTTGAATATGGGCAGATACAAGCATTTAAGCTTCTTGCTTTAGGATTCAATCTGAATTTTAGTCCAGTATTAGATGTAAATTCAAATCTAGAAAACGAGCTAATAGGAGATAGGGCTATTAGTGGTGATCCAGAAAAAGTAGCCTTATTAGGGACTCAAATATTTAAAGCTATGATGGAATCAAGTATTATACCAGTTGGAAAGCATTACCCAGGTCATGGTGATACACTACAAGATTCCCATTATAATATGCCAATTATTTTTAAGAGTAAGAATGAGCTTGAAGAAATAGAACTTATACCTTTTAAATATGCTATAAAAAACAATATACCTGGAATAATGCTAGGCCATCTCTATATAGAAGATTTAAGTGATATGCCTGCTTCATTATCGACTGAAATAATCACAGATCTTTTAAGAAATGAGCATGGATTTAAGGGGTTAGTTTTTTCAGATGATTTAACAATGGGTGCAATAAGCGAGACTTACGATATAGGAGATGCTGCAGTTAAGTTTTTAGTAGCAGGAGGAGATATTGCTCTTATTTGTCATGGTGAAGATAATATTTTTGGGGTGATTAATTCTATTAAAGAAGCCTTGGCTGGAGAACAAATTGCCCAATCGGATCTTGATGAAAAATTATTTAGAATTTTAAGCATTAAAAATAGCTTTGATTTAGATAATAATCCAACGAATGCTGTGGATGTAGAAGGACTTAATAATAGAATTAATAAATTTTTAAAACTAGGAGAATAGCCTATGAAAAGAATTATTGGAATTGATGTAGGAGGAACCTCGATTAGAGGCTCAATAATAAATGAAAGAGGAGAAATTAATCAACCTAGAGAGATAAAAACTAGTAAATCAGGGTCTTCTTTCCAGGTTATCAATGGTATAAGAGATGTAATTGATAGCTTGTGTGTTAAAGAAAAAATCAGTGGCATTGGTATAGGAACCCCTGGCTTTGTGGATAGCAATAATGGGAAAATTCTTTCTGTTGGAGGAAATATAAAAGGATGGGCTGGGACCAATCTAAAAGATGAGCTTAATAAATTCTATAGCTTGCCTATTAAGATTGAGAATGATGCTAATGCTGCAACTATATGTGAAGCTTGGCTTGGGGCTGGTAAAGATATGAATAGTTTTATTATGATGACTTTAGGAACTGGCTTGGGTGGAGGTATATTTATTAGAGGTCAAGGGATTTGGGAAGGAGAACATTTTCAAGCTGCTGAGCTAGGTCATAGCTTACTTTATCCAGGTGGAATTCAATGTACTTGTGGACAAAGGGGTTGTAGTGAAAGGTATGTATCAGGTAGTGGTATAGAAAATCATTTTTTAGTAAAGACGGGTAAGAAGCTTAGTGGGAAAGAGATTTCAGAGCTATATCCAACTGATTCTGATGCAAAGTTTGTCATTGATACATTCGCCCATAATTTAGGATTGTTTATAGTATCATTAAAGAATATATTTGACCCTGAGGGAATTGTAATAGGTGGGGGAGTAATAAATTCAAAATCTAATTGGTGGGATAATATGATTTCTAGCTACAATAACACTGTAAATGATCCTGCTGGTTTAAAAATAGTACCAGCAAAGTATCTTAACAATGCTGGGATGATTGGAGCTGCCAAAGCTGTATTGGATATTTTATAGACTATTTATATATAAATAAGGACTATAGGTGAGGGATAATATGGATTATTTTAAGCTAATAGATGACTATGAATTGTTCTATAAAGAAGATTTTATAGAAAATCCAAAAGCAATAGTGATAATAAGTCATGGTTTTGCTGAACACTTTAGTAGATATGATTATTTTACTGATTCCTTAAATCAAAGTGGATATGGTGTAATAAGATACGACTTAAGAGGTCATGGAAGAAATAAAAAAGATTTAGGCCATATCCAATCCTTTGAAGATTTTGTATTAGACCTTAAAGCGATTTACAAAGAAACATTAAATAGCTTCCCAAGGATACCAATTTTTTTATTTGGACATAGTATGGGAGGTCTAATCACAGCAATCCTTGGATCAAGATCAGCTTTAGAATTAAGTGGCATAGTGCTATCTGGACCTGCTGTAGGTGAGTTGCCATCTGCAAAGAATTTAAACAGGAAACTAGTAAAATTTTTATGTAAAATTAATGATAAATTTATGATAAAAAATCCAATTGACAAGAGTTTATGTAAAAATGAAGAGGTTTATTATGAATATTTAAATGATGAATTTGTATTACATAAGGCAAGTTTGCGTTTTTATTATGAATTTCTTTTTGTGGGACCAGATAATATACTAAAAGCTAAAGATAAATTTTCTTTGCCAGTTTTAATTGTCCACGGTGAAGAAGATAAAATTGTTCCAATATCTATAAGTAAAAGTTTTTTTAATTCAATTTCTTCTAGGGATAAGACATTTAAAGAATATAAATCACTTTATCATGAAATCTTAAATGAAAAAGAAAGAGACTATGTTATTAAAGATATAATCTCTTGGTTAGACAATAGGGTTTAAACCTGTATTCTATTTAATCTAAATAATATTATTAAAGCAATAAATACTGAAACGAAACCAATACCAGTTGTCAATCTCAATCCACCAAAATCATAAAGAAAAGGCCCTAAAAGTGAATATACTGTTACCACAGCTGCGTTTACTGTAAAAAAGAGGCTCATAAAGGTGCTTCTTTTTTTTGGATGAATTTCAGATGCGAATGCTTGATATGCTGTCCATCCGCCATCTAATCCAAAAGCAAACATAAAAGTTAACATAATAGTAATTGCTACACTTTGGACATAAGCTATAGGTAATAGACTAAGGATCATTATTGTAAAAAAAACTCTTGAAAAGGTTAATTTTCCGTATTTATCTGCTAAAAAAGTTGCTGTTAGTATTCCCAGAATAGTTCCTATTGCAAAAGTAGAATATGTTAAACCTATTTGTCCTTGAGTCAATCCATACTCAGTGGAGAGATGGATAGAAAGAAAATTATACAAAGTTGCTGGAGCAGTAATAATTAAGAAAAGTGAAGCAAGGACTTTGATAGTAGTGGGATCTTTTAGTATAGATAAAAATTCGCTAATATTTAATTTACTATCTTCTATTATTTCTGTTTCTGGAAGTCTTGTCAATAGAATCAAGGCTACCACTGCAAGGCCACTTATAGGAAGATAAATGCTCTGGAGATTTGAAAATCTTGTAGTTAAAACTGCAGTGTAAATTGGACTTGCAAATATTGCAAAACCAAATGCTGTTCTAAGTATGCCGCTAGCTTGGCCACGATTTCCATAATCTATAAATTCAGAGATATACGACATCATAGTACCACTAAGTGAAAAATACCCTAGCCCAACTAAAATTCTTCCTAGAAGGAACACTAAAGCTGAAGGAGCGAATCCACTTATTAAGGTGCCAACAAGAAATATAAAAAGAGAATAGGAAATTAATTTTTTATTACCGAATCGATCTGCCCATACCCCGAAGATAAGTACGAATATACCTACAAAAGAGTAGCCAAGATTAAAATACACAACTTGACTTGGCCTTATATCAAAATAAACAGATAAAAATGGTGCTAAAGGTCCGATAAAATTCATTTCCATAGCAATAATAAATTGTATTATAAATGTTGTTAAAAACATTAAACGTGGTTTCATAAAAATCACCCTTATAATATATTTGAAACAATAATAGAATTGAGATACAATGTTCGTGGGTCTAAATAAATTGCCTAAATAATCATATCATAGAAACAATATTAAAAGTAGTAAAGGAGCATAGAAAATGATTAAAAAGTTTGTTGAATATTATAAACCGCATAAAAACTTATTTTTCTTAGATATGTTTTTTGCATTTTTAATATCAGTATTTGATTTAATATTTCCAATTTTTACAAGAAATATGATAAATAATATTATTCCTGAAGGTAATATGGGTCTGCTTCTTAAATGGACCATTATAATGGGAGCTCTATTTATAATTAGGTATATAAGTCAATATATTGTAGCTTATTATGGTCATCTCTTAGGGGTTAAAATAGAACACGATATGCGAAGAGATATATTTAGTCATTTGCAAACTTTACCCTTTAGCTATTATGATAATACCAAAACGGGGCATATTATGTCTAGGATTATTAATGATTTAAGAGATATTACAGAACTTGCACATCATGGACCAGAAGATTTGTTTATTTCAGGTGTTATGCTTATTGGTTCTTTTGTTATTTTGCTTTTTATAGAGTGGAGATTAACTTTAATCATATTTGCCTTTATTCCACTTATGATATGGTTTGCAATATCTAAGAGAAAACGCATGGAACATGCATTTAGAAGAGTAAGAAAAAAGATTGCCAATGTAAATGCTCAGCTTGAAAATAGTATTTCAGGCGCGAGGGTTGCAAAGTCATTTACAAATGAAGATTATGAAATTTATAAATTTAATCAAGGTAATGCTGATTTTGCAGACGCAAGAAGAGAATCTTACAAAGTTATGGCAGAATTTGTTTCTGGTATTGGGATAATTTCTAGTGCTTTAAACCTTATTGTTATATCTATGGGTGGATACTTTGTCTATAAAGATATTATTAACTTAGGAGATTTATTTGCCTATACACTTTATGTCAACTTTTTTATGCAACCAATTAGAAGGCTAACAGAATTTACCCAGCAACTACAAGATGGAATGACAGGTTTTGAGAGATTCCAAGAGGTTATGGATATTGAACCGAACATTGTTGATATAGATGGGGCTATTGACATAGAAAATGTAAAAGGAAAAATTGAGTTTAACAATGTTGAATTCTCTTACAATAATGGAGAAGAACAAGTTTTAGCAGGTCTAAACCTAACTATAGAATCTGGAAAGACAGTTGCCTTGGTTGGACCATCAGGAGCAGGAAAATCAACTCTTTGTCATTTAATACCTAGATTTTATGATATTAGTGCTGGTGAAATACTACTTGATGGAGAAAATATTAAGAATATTACTTTAAAATCATTGCGTAAAAATATTGGGTTAGTACAACAAGAAGTTTTTTTGTTTACAGGCAGCATCAAAGAAAATATACTTTATGGAAACCCAAACTCTTCAGATGAAGAAGTAATCCTTGCAGCAAAGAAATCCAGTATACATGATTTTATTATGACTTTACCAGAAGCTTATGATACCTATATAGGAGAAAAGGGAGTTAAGTTGTCAGGTGGTCAGAAACAGAGGATTTCAATTGCAAGACTATTCCTTAAAAATCCACCAGTCCTAATCTTAGATGAAGCAACGTCAGCTCTTGATAATCAAACTGAAGAACTAATTCAGGAAGCCTTAACTGAGCTTTCTAAAGGAAGGACAACCCTAGTTATAGCTCATAGGCTATCAACTATAAAGAACGCCGATGAAATACTGGTATTAACGTCTAAAGGTGTTGAGGAGAAAGGTTCTCATCAGGAATTACTAGATTTAAATGGAATTTATTCTAATTTGTATAATTCTCAGTTCAGAGATATCTAATTAATTGAACATACAGCATATATTATTTGTAACTATTGTCAATTGTAGGTATAATAATATAAAAAGTATAATCGTAAACTTATACAAGGAGGCATAAAATGAGTACTAACATTTTAATAGTTGAGGATGAAGATTCTATCAGAAAATTTATTAAAATAAATCTTGATAGAGAAGGATATAATGTATTTGAAGCTTCCTCTGGAGAAGAAGGCTTAAAGATTGCTGAAGATAAAAAAATTGATATTGTAGTTTTGGATCTTATGCTGCCAGGAATAGATGGATTTGCTGTATGCAAGTCTCTTAGAGAAAAATATCCCAATCTGGGAATAATTATATTAACTGCAAAAAGTCAAGATGTTGATAAGATAATGGGGTTAGAGTACGGAACTGATGACTATATGACTAAACCATTTAATCCTACAGAATTAGTATTAAGGATAAAATCCCTAGAAAGAAGACTTGAAGTTGATGAGAATTCTAAGGATTTAGTATTAGAATATTCTCCTTTTGTGATTGATATTTATTCTAGGTCTTTTTTCAAAAATAATGTAGAAATTGAACTTACTCCTACAGAATTTTCAATTGCAAAGATATTTTTAGAAAATCCAGGCAAAGCATTTAAAAGAGACGAGATACTAAATTTAGTTTGGGGATTAGATTTTGTAGGGGACTCTAAAATTGTAGATGTTAATATAAGAAGACTAAGATCAAAGATAGAAGAAGATTCTAGCCAACCTTACTATATTGAAACTGTATGGGGTGTAGGTTACAGGTGGAGATCAAAAAATTAGGAGCAAAAGATGAGAAAAAGTATTAAATCTAGACTAGTTAGAAACTTTATGCTTGTGATAATATTTACAGTTGTATTTTTAGAGATATTTTTAATAAATGGTATAAAAGCACATTATTATAGGAATGTAGAAGATATATTATCTAATCAGATAGAATTTTCTACTAATTTTTATGCAAGGTATTTTTCATCAAGCAGCTTAGAGGAGATATTAATTGACGATATAGATATATTCTGGCAACATACAGATGCTCAAGTGCAAATTCTAGATTTAGATGGCACTATATTAATGGATTCATTAGGCTTAGATAATACTGAAAAAATAGAGACAATTGATATAGATGAGGCTTTAAATTCTGGTAAAGGTGTATGGACTGGAAATGTTACTTATGACGAAGACCCAGTTATGGCTGTATCTATGGTATTGACAAGTAAAGGGGAGGAAATTGGAATTATAAGATTTGTATCTAGTTTAGGAGAAACAAATAAAGTTGTAGGTGAGATTACAAGATTTTTATTAATCATGGGTTTAGTAGTTATTGCTATATCTGGTATATTGAGTGTTTTCCTTGCTAATTCTATAGTTAAACCCTTAAAAGAAGTGACGAATATAGCTGAAAAAATGGCGGATGGGCAACTAAAAGTGAGAAGTGAGATTAAGATAAATGATGAAATAGGACAACTTGCACAAACATTGAATTATATGGCTGATGAAATAAGTAGGAAAGAAAGCCTTAAAAATGATTTTATATCATCAGTATCCCACGAATTGAGAACGCCATTAACATCAATAAAAGGATGGGCTATTACTTTAAAAAATGACAATTCTCTAGATAGAGAATTAATCCAAGATGGATTGGAAATAATTGAGAATGAAAGCGATAGATTATCTAAAATGGTAGAAGAATTATTAGATTTTTCCAGGTTTACATCTGGAAGGATAACTTTAGTGAAAGAATTAATAGATATTAAGGATGTTCTAAAAAATATAGTTTACCAAATGATGCCTAGGGCCATTAACAATGATATTGATTTTATCGTCGATATTGAAGATGAGATTGCTCCTATATTAGGGGATGAGAATAGAATAAAGCAAGTTTTGATTAATATCTTAGATAATGCTTTTAAGTTTACAGATAAGGGCGAAGTTAATTTAAGGACTTCAGAAAATGAAAATTTTATTATTATTGAAATTGAAGATAATGGGCCAGGAATTTCAGATCAAGATATGCCCTATATTAAAGAAAAATTTTACAAAGGCAAGAATGCTAAATCAAATAGTGGTATTGGCTTATCAATTTCTGATGAAATAATCAATTTGCATGAGGGTTTATTAAAAATTGAGTCAATTATTGATTGTGGAACAATTGTTAAGGTATACCTACCTAAATTTAAGGAGGAAAATACTATATGAAGATTAAGAAAATTATAATAATCTTTTTGTGTGTGGTATTAATCTCTGGATGCGGAGTTATAGAAGGTGGGGTTAAAGAACAGATAGTAGCTCCAGATAATAATATGCCACCAATCCTCGGCAAATGGGAGATTAGCGATATCAACTATAAAGCGAATTTAAACGATGTAGATGTTATTAATAAATTAGGTGAGTTTGGACTTTTTCATAAAAATGCTGTGGTTATAGGCTCAGAGTATTCAAGTTCTCCAGAATTTAAAATTAGAAGAGTTAAAACAAGAGACTATTTAATTTATAAATATAATCTAAATCCAGTTGACCTTGGTTTAGAAGATGAACTTATAAAAGTAGTGACGATTTATAATGAAAAAAAGCTCTTTAAGGAAATTATTATTTTAGATGATAATAGCGCAATAATTTACCATGAAGAAACATTTTATAATATGGAAAAAATATTGGATGAAGTGAGTGAAGACGAGGTAAAAAGATATATAGATGTAGAAGAAAGTGTACAAAGAAGTTTTACTAGTTCTGATAGTATAAATATTAATTCTGGATTATTATTAGGATTGAAAGTACAAAAATTTGATAAAAAGAATGAAATTCCAGAATGGGATTACATAACATATTGGATAAATGTAAATAGCAAATCATCAATTAGCATTTATGAATTAGATAGACTTCTACTTCCAAGACGAAATGGATTTTGGTTTATTGATTCAGAAAGAATAATAGAAAATAATGTAGTGTTTGATGAGCTTAGAGCTAGTGCATTATTGAAAATTGATGATAAACAAGAAAATAATAAAGACCTAGAATTTGATTTAAGAAATAAAGATGGGTTTGAAACTCCTAAGGTACCATCACTGTTGAAAAATATTTTATTTGTAGGTAATGACTACATTTCAGTTGAAAATATTGATTTAAACAGAAACGATAGAAGGACTTTACAAATTTACACTATTGACAATTTAGAAGAAAAAAAGCCTATAAAACTTTCAGATTTAATTGGCAAAGATGGCAAGGATTTATTCAAAGAGGCTGCTAGTTCAGTTATTGCCTTGGCTGATGGTATAGTTTTAAATGAGGAAAATGTAAGTGTAGTCAGAAAAAATGGTTATTGGACACTAAAGGGAAGAGTTAACTATAAAGAAAATAATGAGGAATTATCTAAAGACTTCAGCATAAAGGCTATACCACCAAAAGAAATGGTTAGCTATGATGAGTTAAGTCTACCTTGGGATGCAATAATGTTAACTATTCCTGATGTTGTTGATGTGTTTTCATCTCCTAATGGTGAATTTATTGTTGTACTAACAACTACAGATATTGTAATATATTTATTAGAAGAATATGATATAAATAAAAACCCCATTGCAAGTATAAACTTGCCTAGTGACGCGAGCGTTATAATGAGTGAATGGGCAGTAGGGAAATATTCTAATATTTGGCAAAATACAATAATAAAAAGTGGTGCAAATAAAATTGACATTGAATAGACAAAAAGATCAAATTTGAAAGGAATGGTTTAATGGAGGTTCTACTTTCTTTATTTAGCACTTTAAAATCTATACTAAGTGAACTTGGAGCTTATTTTAGTGATTCAAATTTATTGATTTATGTATCATTAGCTGTTATGGCAATAACATTTATAACTCATTTGATATTTAAAAAAACTCGATTAATTAAATATATACCAGGATTGATTGTTGTAATTATTGGTATTTTTAATTTTTACCTAGTAATGAATAATATTACTGCAGAAAGTAGCTTGCCAAATTTGCTTCTTTTTATAATAGGTGTTGTATCTGGATTAGTAGGGATATTTTTTGCACTAATTATTGGAATACTAATAAAACCGGTTAAAAAAAGCAAAAGTAGAAGCAAAAAAAAGATTCCGGATAAGCTAGTATAATCAAAGAAGAAACCCCTTATAATAGATGATAGGGGGTTTTAAATTTCAATCGTATAAAACTTTTCTGTACATGCACCTAAAGCGCCTGCTTTTAAAGAGTTTTTGATTAATATTGGGCTACTCATTAATCCACTTGCAATTACAGGCACATTAATTTCTTTCGAAAACAGACTAATTGTCTCAATTAAAATCCCAGGAAGCATTATAATTCCATGGGGTCTTGTTTCTTTAATTTCATTTAGTGCATTTTCTATGCTGATTTCATTGTAAATAGGGTAATAGCCCAAGCAAAATACTCCCATTTCTTTACTTTGTTTAAGAATGTTTGGATTAGATGAGATAATACCATCTAAAGCTATATTTTTTAAAATAAACTCTAGCCCCCATGAATTTTTCATATATCCTTCCATTGAGTCCAAAAAAATAAAAAGATTTTTATGATTTTCCTTAGCCTTAACCGAAAGGTCTTTAATGGTGAAAATATTGGATCGCATAAGAAATATATTTTGACAAATTGAATTTAGGGCTGATTCAAAGCCTCTTGTATGATTTGCTTCTGCAATTATAGGATACTGGCTAAGACTTTCATATAATAAGCTCATCACTGCTCTCCCCAATAAGTTTTATTTTCTTTTTTCTTGATAAAGATTTAATCTCTATTTCTCTTTTCATAGCAGCACTTTTATCTGGTAAATTTTCTGCATATACAATTTTAACAGGTCTTCTGCCGCGTGTGTATTTTGAAGCAATGCCTATATTGTGCCTTTTTAACCTAGTCTTAAGGCAATTAGTATATCCTGTGTATAGAGTTTTATCACTACATTCCAATATATAAACATAAAACAAATTAGTCATCTCCCGAAATTTGATTTACGATTATTTTAATTGTGTCATAGGTGTGGCCCCTTCTTTGAAGGAATCCCCCAACTTTTTTATAGATGACATCTTTATCTTCATCCATTATATTTTTATACTTAGATAAAACCAGCCTTGTTAATGTTTCAGTATCTTCTTTGTATGTATGCAAAATACTTTCTATTATACTGCTTTCAATACCCTTATCGTGCAATTCATATTTAATTCTATATGGACCATATCCCTTTAAACTTGATTTCTCAAGTAAAAAAGTTTCTGCAAACTTATAATCATCTAAATATCCCTCATTTAAGAGCTGCAATATAACATTTTCAATTGTATGACCATTAAAGTCCTTAGATTTTAAATACTTTTCCATTTCTAGGCAAGTCCGTTGTCTAAAAGACAAATAATGGTATGCTTTGTTTTTAGCTTTTTTTATATTGTCTTTAGCTTTTAGAATTTGAATAGTTTCATCATCTAAAGATTTCCCCTTATGCAAATCAAATTCTTGTTTTATTTGGTAGTCGATTCCAAATGCAAATTCTCCATCTAAATAAATATTATATCTAGACATATCTTTTTGAGTTGATATTTTAGTAATTATCATAATAAATCAAACCAATCCTAATTTTTTTTAAATATTATATACAAACCTAAAGCAATTAATAATATTGGCCAAAACTTTATCAATCTATATAGTCTAATAGAAAGATGAGGAAACAATAAATTTGATAGCATATACAAACCTATAATAATTAAAGAAAGACCGATAAAAATCTTAGTATTCTTGTTGTTAGTTTCATATTCATGATCTTCATCCTCAATACTCTCAAGAGGAATTACAAGGCCGCATACTAAATAGGCAAGTCCAAATATACCAAAGGAAGTCATAGTTAAAACAAACCATAGAAGTCTTACAATGGTGGAATCAATATTTAAGTATTGAGCAAACCCTCCACAAACTCCGAAAATATACTTATCATTTCTTGAACGAGTTAATTTTTTCATTTTTTACCTCCATAAGTTGTAAGTATCTTAAATGATATCAGATATAAGGGAAAATTAAAATACTTGGATAAAACAATTCCATTAAAGAGTTCTTTGTGGTAACATTATTTCGAGGTGATTTATGTGTATGACTTGATATCAATTACTTTTAAATATATTTTTGTTATTATAATTTATGTTTTTATTTTTACAATTATTAGAATGATTTATTTAGATTTAAAAACAGTAGATTATAGAGGAGAAATAACACAATCTTATTTAAAACTCTTAAACAGGATTGATAGTCTGCCATTTATAATAAAAGATAGTTATTCAATAGGAGATGAACTTACACTAGGGAGATCTTCTTCCAACAATATAGTAATAAAAGATCCATATATTTCTAAAAATCATTTTAAGATTATAAAGGACGAAGAAAACTTTTTTATTGAAGACTTAAATAGTTCAAATGGAACCTATTTAAATGGAGATAAGTTAGAAGATGTTGCGATCTTAAAAAATAATGATGTTATAAGAATAGGTGAAATTGAATTTATTTTCCTTAACAAAACTATGGGGGAGATATAATTGAATTCAAATATGACAATAAAAACTCCTAGAAGATTGCTGCTTATATTTCAAATACTAACCATATCGCTTATTTTTTTATATAGCTTGGATAGCTTAAATAAGAACGTCTATATGTTGGCGATAGGCTTAATATTATTAACATTTTTTTCAAATATTATAGTATCTAAAATTTCTTCAGGCGACCATTATCTTTTTTTAATTGCTAGTATGCTTATGTCTATAGGGGTTATTATGATTTATAGAATTAGTCCAGAATTAGGACTAAAACAATTACTTTGGCTTACTATTGGGATAGTTACCTTTTTTATAAGTTATTTTGCAATAAAATGGTTATCAGTATGGGATAAAATATTGTATCTATATATCCTAATAAACTATTCTTTTTTTGCAATAACCTTTATTTTAGGCACAAGAAAGCATGGAGCAATAAACTGGATAGAATTTAAAGGTATAAGCATTCAACCTGGAGAATTTGCGAAGATAGTATTAGTGTTTATTATTGCTGCCTATTTCGCAAATGAAAATTATAATAAAAAGATCAAACATGCAGATAAAATCTTGATGCTTATTATCTACTCTTTTATAGGACTTTTTTTTATTCAAAGAGATTTAGGGACAGCATTGGTATTCTTTGGTATTTTTACTGGTCTACAGTTTATTTATTCACAAAAAAGGTATCATATCTGGATAAATATAATGGGGGCAGTAGTAGGTGGAGTAGTAGGATATTTTTTATTCGACCATGTAAAGGTGAGAATTTTGACTTGGATAAATCCTTGGCCCTTTATTGATAATAAAGGTTATCAAATAACACAATCATTATTTGCAATATCAACTGGAGATTACTTTGGTACAGGCTTGGGAAGAGGCAACCCATCATTTATCCCTCTTTCTTATAATGATTTTATATTTTCAGCTATCGTTGAAGAAATGGGAGTATTTACAGGTATAGGTATTATAATGATATTTATGTTACTAACTTATAGGGGGTTTAAAATAGCACTTAAACAAGGTCAAATCTTTTATAGAATACTAGCTATTGGCATAAGTCTTATGTTTGGAATTCAAGCATTTATAATTATTGCAGGTGTATTAAAGCTTATACCCCTTACAGGATTAACACTTCCTTTTGTTTCATATGGGGGAAGTTCGGTAATTACTAGTTTTGCAGCTCTTGGCATCTTACAAGGTGCCTCAGAAAAGTTAGAAGGGAGAATTATATAAAAGTGGACAAAGAAAGAAGTAGGACTATAACTCTGCTTATAACCCTTTTACTTGGATTTGTTGTTTTAATAGGATATATAAGCTATTTTCAGATTTTTAAATCGGATATAGTAAAAAATAATGCATACAACAAAAGACTTTGGATAGACGAAGAATCTATTTTAAGGGGTAGTATTTTTGATAGAAATGGAGATGTATTAGCTTATTCAGAAAAATATAATGATAAAATAAACAGAGTATATAAGTATAATTATTTATACAGTCATATTATTGGTTATAGTCTTAGAGATTATGGAAAATCTGGACTAGAAAAAATTTACAATGACGAGCTTATAAACTCTAAATCAAGTATAGGATTTAATGAAGTTATAGATATTATAAACCCTCAAAAAATTGGAAATAACTTAACTTTAACTATTGATAGTGGATTACAAAAACTTTCAAGGGATTTATTACAAAATAAAAGAGGTACAATAATAACTATGAGTCCAAGTAGTGGAGAGATATTTTCGATGGTAAGTATGCCAGATTTTAATGTCAATACTTTAAGTGAAGATTGGTCTTTTGTATCTGTAGATAAAGAGAGCCCATTATTAAATAGGGCAACGCAAGGACTGTATGCACCAGGCTCAGTTTTTAAAGTTGTTACGGCTTTATCTATTTTAGAAAATGAGATAGAGGCAGAATACAAATGTTCTGGAAGCACTGAGATTGATGGATATACCATTAATGATTTTGATGGGAAAGCTCATGGTGAGATTGGTATAGATGATGCATTTGTAAATTCCTGTAATTCATATTTTGCCAATTTTGCCCTTAAATTAGGTTATGATAATTTAAAAGATACAGCAGAGAGTATGTTATTTAATAAAAGGATAGACTTTGAACTAGATATTAAAGAATCAGTATTTCCCAAAAAATTCTCGGGAAAGACTGATTTAGCTGCTAGCGGTATAGGACAAGGAAGAATATTGGCCACACCTTTAAATATGCTTTTAATTACTTCATCTATAGCAAATAATGGGAAGATAATTACGCCAACTATAGTAAAAGAAATAGAAAATCCTGACGGTGTATTGATTTATAAATATAACCCGCACGTGATTTCAAGTTCACAAGTTGACAACATAAATAGAGTTAAATCTATGATGAGATCTGTAGTTGAAAAGGGGACAGGGAAAAAAGCTTCTATTAAGGGAGTATCTGTTTCGGGAAAAACTGGAACTGCTCAAAACAGCAAAGGTCTTAATGATATATGGTTTGTTGGCTTTGCGCCATATGAAGAGGCAAAGATTTCAGTAGTAGTCTTAATAGAGGATCAAACATCAACTGGAGGAGAGATAGCAGCACCCATAGCTAGAGAGCTAATCAATTATGCATTAAAAAATATAGACTTTAGCGATTAAACAAGCTAAAGTCTATATTTAGATTTTTTATTTTATAAGAACTTAGTTTTTAAATTATTCCAGTAGGTGTCTTTGCTAAAAGTCAATCTGTTTACATATTTATCTGACATAGTCAATTGAACTTCTTCAATATTGTCGTATTTAAATTCCATTCCATCATTGACTACTAATATTGAGTTTTCATACTTTAATTCTGGTTTGATTCTTATTGTAGATTCTCCTGAGACTATGATACTATTTGGCAAACTGCGGTAAGCACTTGAATTTATAGGAGCTAAAGGAGTAATTTGCAGAGATGAAATGCTCGGATATACGATGCTTCCGCCGGCTGAAAAGTTATAAGCCGTGCTACCAGAAGGGGTAGACACAATGAGCCCATCGCCACTAAATCTTTGAAGATGGTTATCATCTATATACATTTCAATATGGATTACTTTAGATTTAGCACCTTTTATTACTATCTCATTTATCCCAGTTAAATGGTAACATTTTTCTTTTGTACACACTTTTGCATCTACCATACATATTTCTTCTATGGTGTAAGCTTTTGCTTGATACATAGAAATAAATTTATCAATTTCATTTGGTTGTAATTCTTGAAAAAAACCAAGATGACCTGTATTAATACCAACAAAAGGTATCACAGGAAAAGCATTTCTATGGACAGCTCTTAAAAAAGCTCCATCTCCACCTATGCATATATTAAGGATAGCATCTTTATCGTAATGCTCTGAGGCTTTAAAGCCATTTTTTCTTAGTTTATAGATTAGATTTCTTTTAGTCTCTCGAGATTCATAATTTTTATTAGATATTATATTAATCAATTTATTGTTTAACATATCACACTTCCTATCTAAGTTTAAAAATTTGCTTATCCTTGTTATAATAATTTTAACACAATATATAAGTCTTTAACAGCTAATTAAATTAAGAGATATGAAGAATATGAAAGGATAAAGATTATGAGTAATTATATTGAACTAACAAACATAGCAGCAAATCTCAATCTAGGAGAGTTTTTAGAGACACAAGATATATCTGCTAGGATGTTTAAAAAGCTATTGAAATCAGGTAATATAAAAATTAATGGGAAATTAGCGAAGAACAGAAAAAGTGAGTTAAATTTTGGGGATATAGTAAGACTGACAATGCCAGATGAAAAAATTGATATTAAAGCTCAAGATATGGGTATAGAAATACTATATGAAGATGATGATATACTTGCATTAAATAAAAACCCTTTTATGGTAGTGCATCCAACTACAAATGTAAAGGATGGTACTCTTTCTAATGGGGTAGCATTTTATTTTCAAAAAAATAATATTAATAGTAAAGTTAGGATTATCAATCGACTTGATAGAGATACTTCAGGAGTAATCCTGTTTGCTAAGAATTCTTTTGGACATCAACAAATTGCAAGACAATTAGAAAACAAAACTGCAATTAAAAAATATTATGCACTTGTAGAGGGTATTTTAATTGTAAAAGAAGATTTAATTAATAAAGAAATTGGGAAATGTGAAGATGGCATTAGGCAGTGTATAAGAGCAGATGGCTTAAAATCTATTACAAAGTATAAAGTTATTGAAGAGTATAAAAACTCATCATTATTAGAACTTGAAATATTAACAGGTAGAACACACCAGATAAGAGTTCATTTAAAATATATTGGGCATCCAATAATTGGTGATACTCTTTATAACAAGGAATGCAAAGAGATTAACCGACAAGCGCTACATGCCTCAAGCATTAGCTTTAAGAAAACAAGATCAGATGAAATAATGAAAATCGATGCACCCTTGCCAGATGACATCAGAAAATTAAGTGAAGTTTTAAAATTTTAAGATGTTCAATTTGAGATTGAAAGTCGATAGTGACAACACAAACAATAACCACAACAAATAGCGATATTTATTGAATAAATTGTAGTAAAGTGGTATAATAAATTTAGAAGATTTCTGCGGTGTACGATGCTCTCATATAATTCAACCGACATATTAAATACGGGAGTCTGATGTTTGGAGATTGATAACATGCCTCTTTAGAGGAAGTTAGATGTTTTCGACTTGACACCCACCTGCACATACGCGGGTCTGAATTAGTTGGGGTAACGGCATTGCGGGAATAAACTAAAAATAAAAACCCGAAAGGGTTTTTATTTATTTGCATCCTTATAGGATGTTTTTTTTATCTCTAAATATATAAACATCATTTAAGAAAGTTGGTCCTTATACTGAAGTCTATACAAATTATAGTATAAACCTTGTTGTTCCAATAATTCTTGATGATTTCCCACTTCATTTATCCTCCCATCTTTCAGCACTATAATTTTATCTGAATGCTGTATTGTTGATAGTCTATGAGCAATGGCAATAGAAGTTCTATTTTTAGTAAGTTTCAAAAGCGCATCTTGTATTAGTTGTTCTGTTTCCGTGTCAATATTAGATGTTGCTTCATCAAGAATAAGGATATCTGGGTCATACACAAGAGTTCTTGCAAACGATAATAGTTGCCTTTGCCCAGAGGAGAGAGTAGAGCCTCTTTCCATAACAGGTTCATCGTAAGAATTAGGTAGTTTAGAAATAAAATAATGACAATTAATATATTTAGAGATCTCAATTATGGATTTATCACTTAAATCGCTATTTAATTTTATATTATCCTTTATTGTACCTGTGAATATAAACACATCTTGAAGGACTACCCCAACATGCTTTCGTAGAGATTTTTTGTCGAAATTCTTGATATTTATGCCATCTATTAGTATCTCACCTTTTTGTATATCATAGAATCTTGTTATAAGATTAATTATTGAAGTTTTACCAGCACCAGTAGCGCCAACTATTGCAATTGATTGACCAGGTTCAATAATAAAATTAATATCTTTTAAAACCCAATCTTTATCATTATAAGCAAACCAAACATTTTTAAATTCTATTCGACCTTCTATCTCTTTTAAAACAATTGGATTTTCAATATTCTCAATTTTATCATCAAAATCTAGAATCTGAAATATTCTTTCACTCGAAGCCATAGCTGATTGTAGGATATTATACTTTTCTGTAAGATCTAAAATAGGTTCAAAAAATCTTTGAAGGTAGTTAATAAATAAATATAAAACTCCAAATTCAATAATTCCAGAAATAGCTTTTCCACCACCAAAATAAATTAGCAGAGATATGCCTAGAGAACGCAGTAGTTCTATGGAAGGTCTATATATTGCAAAATATTTAATCTCCTTTTTTTGTATATTCAGGTATTCTTTATTAAGTTTATCAAAGTTTTTAAAAAACTTTGATTCTTTTTTAAATAATTGAATGGTTTGCATTCCTGAAATATTTTCATTTAAGCTTGAATTGATTTTAGCTAATTGCAGTCTGCTAAGTCTGTAAATTTCTCGGATATATTTTCTAAAAAATACAGAAACTAAAATAATCAATGGGATCAATGTAAATGACAACATAGCCAATTCAATATCAATTTGTATCATAACAATCATAATCCCACCTAAAAGGAAGAAATCTTTAAACAGATTAACTAAAACACTTGTATACATTTCATTAAGTGTTTCAGTGTCATTAGTAACTCGAGTTACTAATCTGCCAATTGGATTATTGTCAAAATAGCGTATAGAGAGACTTTGTATATGGTTAAAAAGGTCTTCTCGTATATTAAAAATTATTCTTTGACTAGTATAATTTAGGATATATACTTGGATGTAACTTAATAAAAAATTGATAAAAATTACTAAAGCAAATATAATAGCTATTTTGTCCAAGCCATTGATATCAGATTCCCTAAATTTCATATAATCTTTATTTGATATTTGAAAAGAAGAGATTGAAGAATCTTTATGCTCAATAAAATAACGATTATCTATTTTTTTTAGATTTACAATGGGATGATTATTTTCTAATGTTAGGATATTATCATCAATGTTTTCTAACTTTACATATAAACTATTTCCAACTAATACCCCATTTAGTTGTTTCTGATACTCAATAGGTAGTTGTATAAAATCCTTCTGATATCCATTTATATAATCATCGATTGTCACTTTGATTAAAAAAGGGTTTAAAAGCTCCAATCCTGTAATAAAAAACAGTAGCAGTATTGAAATAACTAAAAGTATCCAGTAGGGTTTAGCATATTTTAATAATCGCTTCATAAGTTTCCAGTCATATGATTTTGTTATTTCTTCTTCTTTATTAAATTCAGTCATATTTAATACCCTCCTTATTTATCATATCTTCAAGGAGTTGTTTTTGATACAAACTATAGTAACTGCCTTTTATTTCCAACAAACTATCGTGACTACCTTTTTCTATAATTTTTCCGTCTTTTAGAAATATAATTTCATCAGCATTTTTAACAGTTGATATCCTATGACTAATGATAATAACAGTTGTGTCTTTAAAAATTTTATTTATTCCTTCTAAAATCTTTTCTTCAGTTTCAGTATCAACTGCAGATAAGCTGTCATCCAAAATCAGAATTGAAGGATTTTTAATAATAGCTCTAGCAATTGAGAGGCGTTGTTTTTGTCCACCGGATAATGTAACACCCCTTTCTCCTATAACAGTTTCATACTTATTAGGTAATTCTATAATATCTTCATGTAATCTAGCAATTTTACTAGCGCTTATAATTTTTTCCATATCTAGGTCTTTATCGAAAGCTAAATTAATATTATCTTTTATAGATTTGGAAAATAAGAAATTGTCATTAGGGACAAATCCGATATTCTCTCGTAAGTTGGCTAATGACATATCTTGTAAAGGGATATCGTCAACAAGAATAACCCCACTATCAGTATCATATAATCGTAGAATTAAATTGGCTATTGTAGTTTTTCCACTTCCAGTACCACCTAATATAGCAAGTGTCTTACCAGCTTGCACACTTATATTGATGTTTTTTAAGGTGTATTCAGATGATTGGGGATATTTAAAAGAAACATTTTTAAATTCAATTTTCCCACTTATAGACCCAATAAGAGTAGGTGATCTTGATTCTATAATATCTGTTTTTTCAATAAAGATAAGGTTGAGCCTATCTATCGATGCAGCTCCTCTTTGCAATACATTTATAACCATTCCAAGTGCTCTGGTTGGCCACATCAAAATACCTAGATAAGAATTAAAGGCAATGAAATCTCCCAAGCTAATATTGTTATATATAACCTCTCTTCCTCCATAGAAAATGATAATTACAAAACTTATTGAACTTAAAAATTGCAATAGCGGATTGAAAAGACCATGAGTTTTCACTAACTCTAAATTTTTATTTAGGTTATTTTTATTTGCTCTATAGAATTTATCAGATACAAAATTTTCTTGCACAAATGATTTTATAATTCTTATCCCTGAAAAACTTTCTTGAGTCACATCGGAAAGTCCAGAAAAAGCTTCTTGGACTTTTCTAAATTTTTTATATATAATTTTACCAAATTGAACAACTAAAAACATAATTAATGGAACCGTGACAATAGCAAATGCAGTCATTTTTAAATTTGTTGTATAAACCATCATAAGCAGTGAAAAAACTAGCAAGAATGAAGAATCAACAATCATTATGGTTCCAGGGCCTAAAGCCATTCTTATCGCATTTATATCATTAGTAGCATGAGCCATTAAATCGCCTGTCTTGTGAGTATTAAAGAAATAGCTATTTAGACTAAGTAGATGTTTAAAAAACTTATTACGCAATCTGTATTCGATACTCCTAGATGAACCTATTATATATATCCTCCAAAAATATCTTCCAATACCGACAAATAAACCAGAACTTAAAATTAAAACAATATATAAATAAATTTTATTTTTATTTAAAGTACCATCTTGCAAATCATCTGTAAGTCCTTTGAGTATTAGAGGTACTAATAATTGGATGGCGTCAATAAGGATTAAAAAGATAATACCTAAAATATAGTATTTTTTTTGTTCAATTATAAACTCTTTTATGCTTAAAAATGATTTCATTATAACCTCCATTAATACTATGCTAAACTTATTATAGTTTAAATCTAGCATTTAATCAAAATTAAAACGAGATTTTTTATGTACTTTAAACATATATTTAAATGAAATGATTATTTGTTATCAATTGGGGTAAATACAGTCTAAGACTAAAGCAAAGGAGAGATAAAATGATGAAATTAAATAAGATTATTGAAGAAAAGAAGAAACAAATGCAAAGAGCAAAAAACAAAGAGACAGCTAAGAATGTTGCTGTAGGGACTGCCATAGGTACTGCACTTGGAGCTGCAGCTGGTTTGTTATTTGCACCAAAGTCAGGTAAAGAAACAAGAGAGGATATAAGTGCTAAAAGTAAAGAGGTAGCTGAAACTGTGAAAGAAAAAGTAGAAGAAGGCTTAGATGCTACTAAAGATCAAATAGACAAAGTAAAAACTGACGTTGAAAAAGGTTGGACAGATATAAAAGTAAAAACTAAGAAAGAAAGTGAAGAGCTAAAAAAACAAGGTGAAGAAGTTAAAGAAAAAGCAGAAAATGTAGCCGATGAAGTAAAAGAAGGCATGGCTGATGTAAAAGAAGTTATGGAAGATAAAAAGAATGATATTGATAGAGAAATTAAAAAATAAGCAAATCTTAAGGAGGGATTTTGATGGATATAACCTTAACATTGCAAGATTTGCTTAAACTTGTTTTATTTTTATTGGGAATTGGAGTATTAGGGTACTTACTTTTACTATTAAGAAATATAAATAAAATAATTGGGAAAGCTGAAGAAGTTGTAGAAGCTAATATGGAGGAAATTGATACTACAATAAAGCAACTCCCAGGCATTACACAAAATGTCAATGTAATTACAAGTGAGGCAAATAAACTTATAACAAATATTACACCTGATATTGAGGGTATGATAAAAAATGTTAATGGAATTACAACAAAGGTAGACAGATTAGCTGGTGTTACTGACAGTGTTGTAGATGTAATAGATACCACAGGCCAAAAGGTTGGCAGTACAGTAGATGTATTGACTGATACAATTGCTGAAACAGCACTTGCTTTTCAATTTAATGCTAAAAACCTAACATCTTATATTGATTTGATTAAAGAAATAGTAGAAATTGTTAGAGACAGTTTGAAAAAATATTAAGAACCCTATGGGTTCTTTTTTTTCCATTGATAATGTACATATTATTGGTATACTATAATAAAACAATAAAAAGTGAAATTACAACAGATTAATTAGGAGAATAAAATGAAAAGAATAAAATTTATAATAAATCCAGCTTCTGGCAGGCAAAGCATGGAAAAAAAGATAGATATTTTATGTAAATACTTGCTAGATGATGGCTATATTCTGAGTAAGTTTTTTACTGAAAAAAAATATGATGCAATGTTTGCAGCAAAAGAAGCTTGTCTTGGGGATTTTGATTTGATAGTTGCTTGTGGTGGCGATGGCACAGTTAATGAAGTAGCCAAAGGTATAATGACAAGTGAGAGAAAACTACCCCTAGCAATCCTTGCAGGCGGAACAGTTAATGACTTTGCTAATTATCTTGAATTGCCAAAAACTGCCATTGATTTTTATAAACTTATAAAAAGAAATGAACAGGTAGATGTAGATATAGGTAAAGCCAATGATAAATATTTTATAAATGTTGCAGCAGGAGGATTACTCACAAAAATTGCCTATCAGGCAACGAGTGATATGAAAGCTGTTCTTGGAAGACTGGCCTATTATTTAGAGGCCCTTAAAGAGATAGCTAGTCAAGGATTAGACCCAGTAAATGTGAAAATTGTTAGTGAAGAGTTTGTTTCAGAAGAAAAGATATTACTTTTTGTTGTATCAAATAGCTCATCAATAGGAGGATTTAAAAGATTAGCTCCAGAAGCTGATATATTAGATGGGCTTTTAGATGTTGTCTTAATTAAAAATGCAGATTTAGCAGAGCTAGCGAATATATTTGTAAATGTTTTAACAGGAGAGCACATTAGACATCCTAAAGTTATATATTACAAGACAAAAGAACTTACTGTTAATTCACAAAATGATATATTTCTGGATATAGATGGAGAATTCGGTGGGAAATTACCCGTGCACTTTAAAGTTATACCTAAGGGCCTAAAGATCCTGATTTAGGAGGTTTTCTTGTGGAAAAAAATGAAATAGAAAATATAAAAGATATTGAAAAGTATTTAAGAAAGATAGATTATATAATAAGAAAAAAGGGACGGATAATATTAAGCGACTTTAATATTACAGTTCCTCAATTTAGGGCCCTTCAAATCTTAATAAACGATGGAGAAATGACTATTAGCGATTTAAGTCAAAAAATGGATTTAGCTTGTAGCACAATCACTGATTTAGTTGACAGGATGGAAAATGCAGAATTAGTAAAGCGAAAAAAAGATAAGAAGGATAAAAGAGTAGTGAGGATAGAAGTGCTAAGTAAAGGAAATAATATACTAGATAAAGTTCTACAAAAAAGAATTGAATATCTGTCGATAAAACTAAAAAATTTAAATAATACTGATAAGGACCATCTACGTGATGCTCTTGAAAATTTATATTTAGAGATAAAAGAATAATACTAAAGGTGCATATATGAAATCACTTTAAGATTGAAAGGCGGTAAAGCATGGCAATTACTATTAAAGATGTAGCGAAAATGGCCGAGGTTTCGATTTCAACAGTATCAAGGGTTATAAATGATTCAAAGCCTGTTAGCCCAGAAGCAAGAAGAAGAGTTTTAAGTGCTATAGATGAACTAGGCTATAGGCCTAACGAGATAGCTAGAAGCCTAGTTACTAAAAAATCGAATGTTATGGGAATTATTGTAGATGATATAGGCAGTTCATATGTTGCTCAAATAATAAGAGGTGTTGAAGAAGTAGGTAGGATGTATAATTACGATCTTTTACTGCTAAGTACTTATGGAGAGAAAGATTCGGAACTTAGATTTGCTCAATTGTTAATGCAAAAACAGGTTGCTGGAATTATAGTTGTATCAGAAATTTTAAATAAGGAGATAGTAGAATATCTTAATAAAACAAAGATTCCTTTTGTATATTTAAATAAATATTACAATGTATTAGAAAGCCCCACAGTAGCGATAGACAATTATGATGCAAGTGAAAAAGTTATGAGATACTTAATAGAGGGTGGGCATAAAAAAATTGCATATGTAACTCAAGAGAAGGACATTGATATTACTATCGAAAAACAAAAGATAAAAGCATATAAAAAATGGATTTCTTTTGTAGAAGAAATGCCTATTATTTTATTTGTGGATGGTCACAGTATATCTACTGGTTATAAACTTGGTAAAGAGGTTAAAAATCTTATAGAAAAAGATCAAGTTACAGCTTTATATTGTTGTGAAGATGAAATTGCACTTGGTATTATTAATTATTTATACGATTACCATATTAAAGTACCAGAAGATATAAGTGTAATTGGTTATGGAGATACTAGTTTAGCGTCAGTTTACAGACCAGGGCTTACAACAATTAAAGAGCCTTATTATGATATTGGAGCAGTTTCTATAAGAAAAATCTTAAAACAATTGCAAGGTGAGAAGCTAGAGAGACAAACTATTGTATTGCCGGTACAATTAATTGTCAGAGATAGTTCAGATATTATTAAAGACAAAGATGCTAAATAACTTAAAGATATACTTTGCCCTGACATTGTAACTAGTATTGCGTTAGGATTATTTATATAGACACAGAGAAGGTAAAAAATTATATTGTTAGTAGAGATTGTGAAAAGTTTTGAAAGTAATATAGGTGAAGTTTAAGACCTTAAAAAAAAGGAAGATCTTATATGAAGAGTAAAACAATAGCGATAATGTTGGCAGATTCCCAACCGATTTGTTTGTATGGCTTAAAACATATAATAGAATCTCAAGAGAACTTATTCGTTATATCCACTGCTAGCAAAGAAAATGATGTAATAAGTAAGGCTTTACTAACAAATCCAGATATATTAATAATAAATCCCAAACTAAGTGATGGAGATGGGTTTAAAAGTATAAGAATTTTAAAAGAAAGAGGATGCAAATCTAAAATTATTTTGTTTTTAGAAAATATATGTAGTGAAAAGTATTTGCAAGCTTTGAAAATAAATATAGAAGGTTATATTTTAAAAACAGCTGAACTTGATAAATTATTGTTTTCAATAAGAACAGTAAATAGTGGCTTTATATTTATTGATGAAAATATAGAAAAAGAACTAAAATATTCCGATGAATGCATAAATATATCAAAGATGGAAAATCAAAAATTAAAGATATTATCACAAAGAGAATTTGAGATATTAAGACTAGTCTCATCCGGCCTGAAAAACAAAACTATTGCAGAACAACTATATATAAGTGAAAAAACTGTAAAGAATCACTTAACTAGAATTTTTAAAAAGATAGAAGTAAACGACAGGGTACAGGCGACTTTATTCGCCATAAGAACAGGTATGATTTAGATACTCTAAAACTTTTATCAACTATAAGCTGAGAAACATAAATTAAGAGGGCAAATTAAGAGGGCAAATTAAGAGATTTTATATTATTGACAAAGCAAATTGATTTTGCTACAATTAATAAGTCGCCTCAAAAGAGAGGTGAAATCAAAATCATTTATAATTAACCATTGTAGAGTTTTTTAATTGAACACATTATGGGGGTGTAGCTCATCTGGGAGAGCGCCTGCCTTGCAAGCAGGAGGTAAGGAGTTCGATCCTCCTCATCTCCACCATAGTCAATGAACAAATCACAATGCACAAAGCACAATTAAAGAAAGTGATGCTAAAAGGTCTAAGGACCCCAAAGCACTACCCGAATAATTGTGAATTGTGAT
>CAZRXS010000014.1:0-2077 GCA_964604145.1 uncultured Gudongella sp.
TTGTTGATGGAGGCAAAGGGCAGATTAACAAAGGGCAGGCTGTTTTAGATGAATTGGGTATAAACATACCCATATGTGGATTGGTAAAAGATGAATTTCATAAAACTAGAGGAATAATTTATAAAAATAATGAAATTGTTCCTGATAAAGATAGTTTAGAGTTTAAGCTTCTATATAGGATTCAAGAAGAAGCCCATAGATTTGCTATAAATTACCATAGAAGCTTAAGAAGTAAAGATTTATTTAGATCTGAATTAGATGGCATTCCATTGATTGGAGAAAAGAGAAAGATTGCACTTTTAAAACACTTTAAAAGTATAAGTAAGATTAAACAGGCTACAAAAGAAGAGCTTTTAGAAGTCCCAACCATAAACAAAAAAGCAGCAGAGAATATATATGCACATTTCAATAAAGAGGGTGAAAATTAATGGTAAAAAAACTGTATTTATCAGAAAATGATAAGATAATATCAGGAGTATGTGGTGGTATTGGCGAGTATTTCCAGATTGATTCTACAATTATAAGACTTTTATGGATTGTTATATCCATACCAACTGGCTTTATACCCGGTATAATAGCGTATCTAATAGCTGCAGCTATAATACCTAGACCACCAAAAAATGAAATATTTGTGGAGGATAATTAATGGAGTATATTATGCTAAAAGATTTTATTAAAGAGATTGGCCTTGAACAACTATACCTTGCTGATAATATAAATAATGTAAAAATCTATAACAATGAGATAAGCAGGCCAGGTTTACAAATGGCAGGTTATTATGAAAAATTTGTACCTGATAGAGTACAAATAATTGGAAATGCAGAATGGCATTATTTAAAAAATATGACTAGTGAAAAGAGATATGCTGTACTCCAAAAATTTTACTCATATCCAATACCCCTAGTTGTTATTGCGCGTAACCTCGAAATTTTTCCAGAAATGCTAGAATTTTCAAAAATTAATAATATTTCTTTGCTTAGAGGAAATAGCGATACTTCGAAATTAATTAACGATCTAAAAAGTGCATTAAGCTTAAAACTAGCTCCACAAACCTCAATGCATGGGGTTATGCTTGAGGTCTTTGGAATAGGAGTATTAATTATTGGAAAGTCAGGTGTTGGAAAATCGGAAACAGCTTTGGAATTAATAAGCAAAGGCTGTAGATTAATTGCAGATGATTTAGTTGAAATAAGAAGAGTAGAAGATGTTCTAAGAGGTTCTTGTCCAGACTTGCTTAGATATTTCTTAGAAATTAGAGGAGTTGGGATATTAGATATTGAAAGGATATATGGAGTAGGTGCTGTTAAGCAGTTTGATTATCTAGACTTAGTTATTGAACTTGAAGAATGGGATTATAAAAAAGAATACGATAGAATGGGTTTAGACGAAGAAAAAATGGAAATTCTAGGTATAGATTTACCTAAAATAACCATTCCAGTTAAACCAGGTAGAAATATTGCCCTAATAGTAGAAGTTGCTGCAAAAAATAATCGACAGAAAAGACTCGGATATAATGCAGCAGAGGTTTTAAATGAAAGGGTTAAACAATCTATCCAAGCTAGAAAAACATCCTCTAAAGAGCATATATAGGTCAATATTTAGCCCTGCTCGTTGAGAATTATAAGTGCAGGATTATAAATGCGGAATTAGAAGTTGACTTTTATTTTATAGTTTAATATACTGGTAATAACGCGAGTATCAAGAGAACCCATATTTTTTTTATTCTTATATGTGTTTTTATTCACAATACTACTAATTACAAGGAGGTATAATACATGGGTAAAACAATGAAGACTATGGATGGTAATACAGCTGCTGCGCATGTTTCTTATGCATTTACAGATGTAGCTGCCATATATCCTATCACCCCATCATCAAATATGGCTGAAGCCGTAGATGAATGGTCTGCACATGGCATGGAAAACGTTTTCGGACAAAAGGTATTAGTAACAGAAATGCAATCAGAAGCAGGTGCTGCGGGGGCAGTTCATGGTTCCTTGCAAGCAGGAGCTTTAACGACTACATATACAGCTTCTCAAGGCTTGCTTTTAATGGTTCCAAATATGTATAAAATGGC